>NZ_CALCYR010000014.1 GCF_937906425.1 uncultured Methanobrevibacter sp.
ATGATCTCATTGGTGGGAATTCCATATTCCATCAGATTGGCCGCCACCCGCATGGTTTCCGGAGAGGTGGCCGGATATTTGAATACTCCGGTATCGGAAATAATCCCGGTATACAGGCAGATGGCGATCTCCCGGTTCAGTTTTTCAGGATCCAGAATGCGATACAGCACCTCACAGGCAGAACTGACATCTCCATATATATAGTTTTCATCCGCATATCCCTGATTGGAAATATGATGATCCAGACAAATGGTATGCCCGGCCGTTTTGAAATAGTTCTGTGCATCACCCAGCCGTTCCAGAGTGGAACAATCCAGGGAAACCATCAGATCATAGGTCTGGTCCCGGTCAAAGGAAACATGCATATCCTCAAAGCCCTTCAGAAACCGGTATTTGTCACTGGGCTCTTCCAGATAAACATCAACGCACAGAGCCGGATAATTCACCTTCAGATAATTATATAAAGCCAGTACAGAGCCTACGCAGTCTCCGTCTGGCTTAATATGTCCTGATATGGCAATGGAATGAACACTTGACGCAAGCTCATCAATTTTCATCATTTTCTGTTTACCTCATCAATCTTTTTCATCATTTCCTGAGCTTCCGGAGTCAAGCTTGGTTCGGATGGGAATCTTCTAATCCATAAAGACATTCTTGCACATTTGAATATTTCAATCTCTTCAGGGCATGGATTGCAATAGCCGCAGCCTCTGCAGAAGTCTCCTTGAAGTTCCTCCCTTTCTTTCATGATGATTTCTTCAAGTTCCTTGTCCAGTTTAGGGTCCTCTTTCATATATGATAGGAATTCATCAAGTTCTGAAAGCTTTTGGATTCCCCAAATTGGTACTACATTGTCAAAATGATTGATGTATGAATAAGCGGCCTTTGAACTTCTGATAAGTCCTCCAGACATTGCTTTCATTGCAATGAATCCTATATTGTTTGCCCTTGCTTTCTCTACAATTGCCAATTCCTTGGATCCTGTAAGGTAGGAGAATGGGAATTGGATGGTTTCATATAATCCGCTATTTATTGCCTCTTCAGCCAATTCAAACTTGTGGGATGTAAATCCAATATGTCTTATTGTTCCTTCATCATATAGGTCAAACAATGCATCGTATGCTCCGCTTCCGTCACCTTCGGTAGGGCAAAATGAAGGGTTGTGGATTTGATATAGGTCTATATAGTCTGTTCCTAAATTGTCAAGGCTGGTTTTAATGTCTTTTTCAATATTCTTTCTGTTTTCGCCCTGAGTTTTACTGGCTATTATTATGCTTTCTCTAGGATATTCATCATTGAATCCCTTGAATGCATAGTTTAATTTTTCTTCACTGTCTGTATATGCCCTTGCAGTGTCATAGAAGTTTATTCCATTTGCATAAGCCTTTCTCACGATTTCTGCACTTTCATTAAAGTCTACTCTTTGAATGGGTAATGCTCCAAAACCGTTCTTTTCTATTTTCAATCCAGTTTTACCAAGTATTACTTGAGTCATGCAATCAATCCAAAAATATTAATTTTTATCAAAAATTTAAGTCTAAATAAATTAAAATTTCTAATGAACTCTTTTTATTAATATTAAAATTTCTAAAGAAATCTTTTTATTAATTATTTTTTTATATAATAAATTATAAATATACTTATGTTAATTTGATTAATATTTCTTAAATAATTTTAGAATTCTCTTTTAACAGATTAAGTTTTAGAATTAAAATTTTAGAATTCTCTTTTAACAGATAAGTTTTAGAATTAAAATTTTTGAATTCTTTTTTAGCAGATTAAGTTTAGAATTAAAATTTTAGTATTCTCTTTTAAGAATTTAAGTTTTAGAATTCTCTTTTAAGAAATTAAATTATAAATTTTAAATTATTAAAAGTCATTTTTAACTAATCATTGAATTATGGGGTATTTTATGAATACACAAGAGATTATTGATATTGAAGATAAATATTTTGTTAACACATTTAACAGAGTTCCTGTTGTTTTAGACCATGGGCAAGGGGCAAAGGTTTGGGATATTGATGGAAATGAATATCTTGACTTTTTGGCAGGTATTGCTGTAAACTGTTTAGGTCACAATCATCCAGGACTTGTAAAGGCGATTCAAGAACAGGCAGAAAAACTTATTCATATTTCAAGCATTTATTATAATGAGCCTGCAACCAGATATGCTAAAAGATTGGTTGATGCAACAGAGTTTGACAGAATCTTTTTTGCAAATTCCGGTGCTGAAGCTAATGAGGGAGCATTGAAGCTTGCTTTAAAATACAGCGGTAAAAGTGAAGTCTTGTATTTTGGAGATTCATTCCATGGAAGAACCATATTGACATTGTCTGTTACAGATCATCCAGAATACAGTGCGCCTTACACCAAAAACTTGCCAAATGGATTCAAGAAAGTTGAATATGGTGATTTGGACAGTGTTAAGGATGCCATTACTGATGAAACTGCAGCTATTATCATTGAACCAGTTCAAGGTGAAGGTGGAGTAAATATTGCATCTCCTGAGTTTTACAAGGGATTGAATGATTTATGTAAGGAAAAAGGAATCTTGATTATTGTTGATGAGGTTCAATCAGGTTTTGGAAGATGCGGTGCTTTATTTGCCCATGAATTGTTTGGTCTTGAACCGGATATTATGACTGTGGCTAAAGGTATTGGCGGAGGATTCCCAATGGCAGCATTCTTGGCTAAAGAGGAAGTGGCTGGAGGTTTTGTTCCTGGTGATCATGGTACTACCTTTGCAGGAAGTCCTTTGGCAGGAGCTGCAGCAAATGCTGTTTTAGATGCTTTTGAAAATGAGGGCATTGTCGAAAACTCCAAGAAAATAGGGGAATACTTTATTCAAAAATTAAGTGCATTGAAGGAAAAATATGATTTTATTGTGGATGTAAGAGGAGCAGGGCTATTGATTGGTCTTGAACTTAATTTTGAAGGCGGAGACATTGTTGGTAAAATGTTTGAAAAAGGATTTTTAATCAACTGCACTGCTGGAAATGTTTTAAGATTTGCACCACCTCTTATAGTTAAAGAAGAAGAGATTGATGCACTTGTAGAAGCACTTGATGAAGTATTTGCTGAAATTTAGGTTTTATTTTATTTTAAACCTTTATTTTAATTATTAAACTTTTATTTTGGGGTTTTTTTTAAAACCTTTTTTCTATTTTTTTACTTTTTAACTCTTTAAATAATATTTTTCTCTATTTTTACACTAAAATTACTAAAATTTAAATAGTTTTTTTAATAAATTTTTAGTTATACCTAAAATTAAAAAATAATGAAAAAGGTGATTTAATGAAAAGTATAGACACTATGATTGTTCAACCTTCTCCTGTTTTTATGATAGGAACCTATGATGAAAATGGCACTCCTGATGTTATGAATGCTGCATGGGCTGCTCAATGTGGTCCTAAACATGTAACCATTAATTTTGCGCTTAATCGTCAAACATTGGAAAACATTAAAAACAATAAGGAATTTACAGTGGCTTATGCAACTAAAGACACTTTAGTGGTTTCTGATTACTTTGGTATTGTAAGTGCTGCATTGGATGCTGATAAAGTTAAAAATGCAGGAGTAACAGTTGTAAAATCAGAAAATATCAATGCACCTATTGTAGAAGAATATCCTGTTACATTGGAATGTAAGCTTATGGACATGCAGGAAATCGTTCCTGGAAGATGTACAGTAACTGCTGAGGTTATTAACACTCTCATTAATGAGGAATATCTTGACGATGATGGTAAGGTCAATATTGCTGATATTGAGTTTATTTCCTATAATGGTGTAGACAAAACCTATAGGGTTCTTGGTGAAGCTGTAGGTAAAGCTTTTGACTTTAATTCAGATTTACTTTAAACCTAGTTATTAAAAAATACTTATTTTGTTTAATAAAAACATATAAAGAAATTTAGAGTTTTTAAACCCTATTCTTTATATGATTTTTAATATTTTTTATTTTCATCATGGAAATTGTTTTAATTTAAATTAATTTTTTAATTTTCATATTGAAAATTCTTTTTTTTAAATTTAATTCAAATTTAATTTTTTAATTTTCATATTGAAAATTCTTTTTTTTAAATTTAATTTAAATTCTTATTTTTTTTATTTTCTTGATGAAAATGCTATTTTTTAAATTGTTTAAATTTATTTAATTTATTTTAGATTTCTTTTAACCTGTTTTGTATTGATTTTATAAATGTCCTCTTGTGATTACACTGTCAAGAAGTCCAGGTCTTTTTTTATCAAATTCTACGATTTTATTTTTAATTTCCCGAATCATTTCCTTCTTGTACTTGAAGTAGGCATTTATTTTAATCATATTATGGACATGACCTCCGAAGAAATAACAGTAGTCATCCATTTCAAGGTTTTCAATCAATGTCAATTCCTCTTCTATAATCTCCCTTTCACTGGATTCAAGAAATTCTCCATTATTTTTCATTTCATTTAATGGAGTGCCCTTTTCAATTGATGTTGAGGTTGGAATGATCATGACAGGTTTGTATTTGTTCAATAGTTTTGCTGTTTCCCTTGCACTTTCAACTCCATTTCCCTTTCCTGCAGCACCTAACATTAAAAGTGCTACATAATCGAAATCAGCCTCTTGAAGCTTGCATAATTCTCTATATTCGTCTTCTTGACTGTATCCCTTTTGCATTTGCTCCAGCATAGGTTGATAAGCTGATTCCATTCCAATGTATAATCTGTTCCATCCGGCTTTTCTTAGTTTTTTCAAGTCATCAATGGATTTTCTTTTGGTGTTTCTGATTGAAGTGTAACAGGCAATGGTTTCCACTTCAGGGAAATACTTGTGAATAAGGTCTGCAATCTTTAAGAGGTGTTTTGTTTGAAGTGCAAATGGATCTCCATTAACTACAAATATTTTCTTCAAGTCCCTTGGATAATATCTTGACAATTCCTGCAGGTCCTCTTCCACATCTTCCAATGGGGAAATTCCGAATTTTTGACTTTGATACATGCTGCAGAATTGACATTTGTTCCATGAGCATCCATAGCTTATTTCTAAAAGTGGAGTGTCCGCTTCTGGCGGTGGTCTGTAAACAGGTCCTGTGTAATGCATTTTTTCACCTTCTTCTTTTGTTTTTAAAATCTTAATTTAATCCCAATTTAAGATTTTTTTAATATAAACTCTTAATAAATCTTTATTTAATATTAATAGGTCTCTTTTTAGATTTTTTTAATATAAGCTCTTAATTTAATCCCAATTTAAGATTTTTTAATATATTTAACTAAAAAACTGTATTTAATTGACTTTTAAAGACTTTTAATAAGTTTTATTAATATTAAATTAATGTCTATAACTCTTTAATTTGTAAATTTTATTCTTATCTAATTATTTAGTTTCAATATATAAAAACATATTAGTTACTTTTTACTCACTTAAAGTCTTCTTTTGCCTAAGATTTAAAAAAATTTGTTTAATTATTCTTAAAATTAGATATTAAAATTCTTTTTTTCCAGAGTTGACCTTAAAGAACCTGTAAGCATGTCCTCATTGTAAAGTTCCTTTAGTTCTTCAGCACTCACCCACTTGAAATCTTCGTGTTCATCACTTATCTGAACCTCTCCAGAGATTATTTCAAGATTCATCATTAATTGGACAGTATTTATGTATTGGTGTGTTCTACGGCTTATGAATCTGTCTTCAACTGTTTCAAAAAGGCTTTCTATTTCTACATCAAGACTTGTTTCCTCTTTCAATTCCCTTACTAAAGCGTCGTCAAAGAATTCTCCAGGGTCTACCTTTCCTCCTGGAAGTTCCCATTTTTGCGGATTATTCCTTGATTTCGGATGTCTTTTTAAAATGAGAATCTTTTCCTCTTTTTTAACTACTCCTCTTACTGTTAAGCCCCAATCTTTCTTTTCTGTCATTTTATCACCTCGAATTATTTAATATATAAATTTTATTATTTTTATTTAATTAATTGTTCATAAAATGTATTTGATTAAATAATTTCTATTTTTTTATTTATTTTAATATACTGTTCACCCAAATCTTCGTCGGATATTTCTTTTCCTTAAATAATTATATATAATCTTGCTTACAAATATTTTATTGATAAATCTTATTTTGGATTTATTTTAAATTTTCAAATTTAATCATTTTCCTAATTACTTCAAATAATTATTGGAAGTCAATTTTAATAATTATTTGAGTAATTAGATAATGATTTTTACGCGGAGGCTTAAAATGGATTTAAATATTAAAATAAACGATAAAGGCCATTTAGACATTGGCGGTGCTGATGCATGCGAACTTGTAGAGCAATATGGCACTCCTGTCTATGTAATTGATGAAGAGAGAATTAGAGATAATTATAATAGATTTTATAATGCTTTTACTAAATTTTATCCAAAATTCAAAGTATTCTATGCATGCAAAGCTAATACAAACATGTCTGTTCTTAAAATCCTTGAAGATGAAGGATGTTGCATTGATGCAGTATCTCCTGGAGAAGTCTACATCTGTAAAAAAATGGGATTCTCTGGAGACAGAATCTTATTCACTGGTAACAACATCAGAAATGATGAAATGGACTATGTAAACAGTGAAGATGTAATATTGAACATTGATTCAGTTTCTGCACTTAAGAGATTGGCTGAAAGCATTGACCCTAAGGGCAAAAAAATCTCCTTCAGGGTAAACCCTATGGTAGGTGCAGGACACCATGGTCACTGCATTACCGGTGGAGAAATGAGTAAATTCGGTATTATGGAAACTGAAGCAGTGGAAATCTATACCTTAGCTAAGGAATTAGGTTTTGAACCTGTAGGTATGCATTCCCACATCGGTTCAGGTATTTTAGACCCGGAACCATTTAAGTTAGCTATTGAATCTACCATGAACATTGCCGGTAAGGTTCACAAGGAAGCCGGAATTGACTTTGAATTCATTGACTTCGGTGGGGGAGTTGGAATTCCTTACACTCCTGAAGAGGAATTGCTCGACTTGGAGCACTTTGCTGAAGAAAACGTAAAATTATTCAAGGAAAAACTTGAGGAATTTGACATGGGAGAACCTACATTATACCTTGAACCTGGCAGATACATTGTCGGTGACGCTTCCGTTCTTTTGGTTGAAGTAAACAGTGTAAAGGAAAGTTACAGAAAATTCATCGGTGTAGATGCAGGATTCAATACCTTGCTCAGACCTGCCATGTATGATTCCTACCATCACATTGTAGTTGCAAACAAGATGAATGAGGAAGCTAGCCAAACCGTTGATGTAGCAGGAAACGTTTGTGAATCCGGAGACTTGTTTGCAAGGGACAGACCTCTTCCAGACATTGAGGAAGGAGACATTTTAGGAATCTTAAATGCAGGAGCTTATGGTTACACAATGGCTTCAAATTACAATACAAGACCTCTTCCAGCTGAAGTTCTTGTTAAAAATGGTGAAAGCTTTGTAATTCGTGAAGCACAAACAATCGATGACATTTTTGAAAAACAATCTATTCCAGAACACTTACAATAAGTGTTTCTTTATTTTTCTTTTGATTCGGTGATAAAATGGTGAATTTAAAGGGTTTAAAATTTGCTAAAATGCATGGAATTGGTAATGATTTTCCAATTATTGATGAAAGTAAAGGGGAAGTAATTCCAGAGGCAGACAAGGCTGAAGCATGCCGTATTCTTTGTCATAGAAACTTTGGCGTTGGCGGAGATGGAGTATTGTTTGTTGTACCATCTGACGTTGCAGACATCGGATACAGAATGTTCAATCCTGATGGATCTGAAGCTGAAATGTGTGGAAACGGTATTCGCTGCTTTGGAGATTTTGTTTACAGAAACAAGATTGTTGAAAAGGACACAATGACTGTTGAAACCAAGTCCGGAATCAAGACCATTGAAATCACTCTTGAAGATGGGGAACCTGTATTGTTTAAGGTTAATATGGGCAAATCCACTTTTAAGACAGAAGAGATTCCAATGATTGCAGATGAAGAAGAGTTTGTTGATGGCGATTTGGAAGTAATTGACACTACATTCAAGGCAAGTTGTGTAAATGTTGGCAATCCTCATGCAATTCTCTTTGTTGATGATGTTGATTCTGTAGACATTGATAAATATGGTCCGGCCATTGAATGTCATGAAGTTTTCCCTGAAAAGATCAATGTTCATTTTGTTGAGGTAATCAGCAAAAATGAGGGAAAGATGAGAACTTGGGAAAGAGGTGCTGGTGTAACTCTTGCATGCGGTACCGGTGCAACTTCAACAGCTCTTGCTGGAGTAAAATTAGGTCTTTTTGATAAGGAAGTTCTTCTTCACTTGCCTGGTGGAGATTTAGAGTTTGAAGTCTATGAAGAAGAGGGAGAACTCGGTGCATTTATGAAAGGACCTGCACAATTAGTATTCACTGCTGAATACCAATAAAATTTATTGTTTTTAAATAATAACTTTTATTTTTTCTTATTTTCTTATTTTCTTTTTTTACTATTTTTACTATTTTTACTATTTTTACTATTTTTACTATTTTTACTTTTTTCTTATTTTTAGTATTTTATTTATTTTAATTCTTTTTTTACAATTTTTATCATTTTCTAGCTTTTTAGAAGTTAATTTTTAATCTTTGATTTCAATTTTTCTAATTTTTTTAGTTTATTATTATTTTTTTATTTTAGTTTTTCTAATTTTTTTGAGATTATAAGTCTTTAATCAATTCCTTTCCAGTCGGAATTCCAAGATATTCCTTTGTGTAAGGACAGGCAAGGCCGCATTTGGCACATAAACTGTTTCCATTTGTTCTTTTCATTTCTGATTTAATGAATTCAAAACATTTTTCAGCTTCAAAATATTCCTCTCTTTCACGTCTTGAATTCCATTTAACCTCATTTATTGCATCAACCGGACAAATGTCCTGACATTCGCTGCAGTCATCACATTTTGAATCGTCTATAGGTGTACCTACCTTTATT
The DNA here is from genome assembly GCF_937906425.1 of uncultured Methanobrevibacter sp. Classification (GTDB taxonomy): domain Archaea; phylum Methanobacteriota; class Methanobacteria; order Methanobacteriales; family Methanobacteriaceae; genus Methanobrevibacter. The sequence continues at coordinate 8,940 of NZ_CALCYR010000014.1, forward strand.
GGCATATCTGTTAAAAGGGTTGATATTCTAAGTGCTGCACCATATTTCGGATTAATTAAAAGTGCACATCTTCCAATCCAACCAAGTCCTGACCTTGTTCCTGTTGTCTTGTGAGGAATCTTGCTTGCCAAATCCTTCAGTTCTCCTGCAACCCTTTCTCTGGATATTGCAAGAGCATTGTAGTTCATTGTGTTTTTAATGTATTCCTCTCCATCCAGAATGATGTCATTTAATTCAATTGCCACTTTTTTCATTGCGGCTACATAAATGGATTGATCATCGGTATAGATTGTCTTTAAGGCCTCCTTTTCTATTGGAATGCCGATTATTATGCTGTTTGGATATTCCTTTGGAACATTTTCAATATTTTCCAAACTTGCAAATCCCACTACTTTAGCACCTTTTGACTTAAGGTACTCCTCTATTTCCCTTGAGTTTTTTTCCTCTAAATTCATAGTATTGTCCTTTTGTTTTTATTTAAAAATCGCTAGATTTTTTTGTTTATTGCTATAAACAAACTATAAATTTTTTTGATTGGCAAATTTAGCTTTAATCAGATAATATTTTATTATTTCTTTTATTAAACTTATTCTTAATTCAGTTATTTATTCAATGATGTTTATTTCATTTTTATTTTATGATGAAGTTTGTGTTAATTTATTTTTATTTTAATAGGTTGAATTTGATATTAATTCATGGTTTTTAGAAAATAATTGATTTTAAATCATTATAAAAATAAGCGGTCTTTTTAAATCTTGTATGCATTGATTAAAACGATGTCCTCAAAGAAAAAGTGTTCTGATTTAGCTATTTCTGCTATAAATCCATTTGCATCAAGCATATCCAAGGTCTTTTCATTGTCTGAAAGTGAGGACTGAATTATCTGGACAATTCCCTTTTCATTTAAATGATTGGAGACTTGATTTAAGAATTCATCTATAACTTTTCTTCCATTTAATCCGCCGTCAAATGCATAATTTAAATCATCTTCTATAATGTCTTCAGTATCAGTTGGCAGATATGGAGTATTAAATAGAATTACATCAAACTTTTCATCTTTAACTGGCTCAAATAGATTTCCAAACTTAAGGTTTATGTTATTTATCTTGTTTAGTTTAAAGTTCTTTTCTGCAAGTTCCAAGGCATTGTAGTTAATGTCTGTTGCAGTTACATCATCTGTAAGTAAACTTGCATACATTGAAACAAGACCAGATCCGGTTCCTATTTCCAATACTTTCATTCCCTCCTTTATTTCAAGGTTTTCAGCTAAAAGGAATGTGTCATCTGAGGGAGTGTAAACCAAATCGTCTGTTTCTATTTCAAACTTGCCCATTTTCATTGTTTTTACCTTAGAAGTTTTTTATAAATTATTCTTTGATTTTTTTATTAAATCTATTTTTATTGTTTTTACCTTAAGTTTTTTATAAATTATTCTTTGGTTTTTTTATTAAATCTATTTTTGTTGTTTTTATACCTTATTTCAATTCTTTTATAAGTTTTTTTTAAGTATTATTTAAATAAATCATAAATTGTCCTTTAATAAACAAGACAATTCCATAATCTTTTCCGGAGATAGATTTATAGTCCTTTCAAGCAAATATTCCTTAACAATAGGATTTTCATCTTCCAAGTCATTTAAGATTTGTTTTAATTCTTTTTTGTCCTTAAATCCAATTATGTGTCTTGAATCTATTAAAGCGTTTCTTGCCTTCTTGTTTTTGTGCTGGAACAATGCCTTGACCACTTTTGAATAGGCCTTAAAGTCTTCCTCACTTATATTGCTTTTTTTAGGCTTTAGCTCAATGACTGAAGAGTCCACCTTTGGGCTTGGGATAAAAGATTCTGGTGAAACCCTTGTTAAGAACTTAACATCTGCCTTGAAGTATAGCATTGCAGAAAGTCTGGAATACTGTTTTGTTCCAAGCTTGGCGTTCATGCGGTCTGCAAATTCCTTTTGATACATTAGAATTCCAGTTTCAAAATCATAATTTAGGAACTTAAAGCTGATTGGTGAGGATATTTGATATGGCAGGTTTGAAACGATTTTATTGAATTTGGGAAAATCAACCTTTACTGCATCTTCATTGATAAGTTCTACATTGTCAATATTTTCATCTTCAAGACGTTTTTTAAGAATATTGAAGATTTTTGTGTCTTGTTCAATGCTTATGACCTTCCTGGACCTTTTTGCAAGTTCCAAGGTTAATGTGCCTATTCCAGGACCTATTTCCAAAACAGTGTCATTCTTGTTGAGATTTGCATAATTGATGATTTTTTGCCTTTTAAAATCGTCTATAAGGTAATTCTGTCCTAGATTTTTATTTAATTTAATATCATTTTCCTGTAAAATTAGTTTGGTTTCTTTAGCCAATGATATTCTTTCTGACAATTAATCACCTTTTTTGCAAGGATTTTTAAAAAAAGAAATTTGATGAGTAAAAAACTCATCTTAAATAAAATTAAAAAAAATAAAAATGGATTAGATTAAAAATAAGGTTTAAACTTAAATTTAAACTCTGATTTTATTTGTGCCATTTTATTTTTAATTTTCTTTGTTTTGATTTCGTTTAGCATTATTGCCTTTATTATTCTTATTATAATTTTTATTGTTTCTTCTGTTCCTGTTGTTTTTTCTTCCTCTGTATTTTCTGTTTCTGTTTTTTCTTCTGTTGGAAGGGTGTCTGCTAGGAACTTGAGTAAACATATAGTATTTCTTCTTACCTCTCTTGACTTGGGTTGTGTCCAATTCAAGTTTTACTCTTTTTGCAAGCATTTCAACAGGATCTCCAAGAAGGGGAACTCTTTCCTTCAAGTCCTTAAAGTCTTTGAAAGGCTCTTTTTTCCTCTCGTCAAGAATCATTTTGGTATGTTTTTTACCGATTCCAGGAATCAATTCCAATTTATGCATTTTAATGTTTAGGGAATCGATTTCATTAAAGAACTTTATGTAAATTTCTTCCTTGGATTCAATAATTTCCTTGATTGCATATTCCAATTCGATTCTGCTTGTTGCAGTAAGATTTTCATAGTCCAATAATCCTTTTACTCTGTTTACCTTATCCCTTTTACCAGAGCCTATATAGACTTTTTCATGTATTTCTAGATCTATGTCCTTCTTTGGAGTAACTTCGATTAATGTAAATTTATCTACACCTATTGCCTGTGCAATTGGTTTTCCATTAACTGTTGGTCTTTCTGGATTTATGTATCCAAATTTAAGATAATCTAAAATTATGACATTCTCTTCTTTTTTTGGATTAGGATTATCAATGTTTGGATTATCCATATATAACACCTCATTAAATATTTCATTAAATTGTTAAATGTTTAGATTAATTAAAATCGTATATTACCTTAAAATTAATCAATTTTTTTAAATTTTTATATATTTTTCCTTAAATTAAATGATTTTTACAAATCTTTACTTAATATAATATTATTATATTTTTATTTTATTATTATTTATAATTTTATTATTTTTTAGTTAAATATTTGAGTTTTGATTAGTTATTTTCAATGACTTTTATTTTTTTAAATGAATATTTGAAAAATTTTTAGAGTATTGTTAAATATTAAAATAGTTTAAAAGTAGTAAAATAAGTTATAATTGCTTACATGTTTTTATTATTAGTTTAAAATAGTTTATAACTAGTATAATAAGTTATAAATAGTTATTATTAGATTAAATAGTTTTAAATAAGTAAAATAATAAAATAAGTAAAATAAATTAAAAATAAATAAAATGGATAAAAATGTATAAAAATGTATAAAAATGTATAAAAATAGATAAAAATAGATAAAAATAGATAAAAATAGATAAAAATAGTTAAAATAGTTAAAAATATTAAAAATAGTAGATACTGGGTAGAAAAAAATTAAAAAGTAGAAAAAAAGAAAAAATAAGAAATATGTGATTTATATGAATAAATCATCTTCGATATTTATTTCGTATTTTTCTATAATTTCAAGAATTTCCTTCATTTCATCGTTTGAAGGAGTATTTCTTTCTTTTGCAAAAATTAATCTTAAGTCTGCCATGTCTCTAGGGAGAATGTCAGCCATACGAACAGCTAGTTTATGGTCTACATAAGCTTCGAGTTCTTGGATTAATTTTTCAGTATCTTCAAGGGAAAGTTTACTTAGACTGCTTGCATGAGCTAAAGTTAAATTTTGTTCATAGCTAAGTTCATGTTTTTCAGAAAATTCTTCAAGAATTTCTTTCACTTTCGCTGCAGGTATAGGCTCAGTTTCTAATGTTTTTTTCCCAATCATTATACTCACTCTTGTAATTTTAAGTGTTCTGGAGTTACAATTAATTCTTTAGCTTTATTACCATCTTTTAATGCAAGTATGTATGCTTTACCTTTTTTATCAACTACTTTTGCAGTTTTTCCGTGGAATCTGGAATGTGGTTGACCTTTTTGAATACTTGGATCGATGATAATGTGTACTAAATCACCGTTTTCAAATTGTTGAATTTTTCTTGTAATCGGATTTGAACGACCAGGTCTTACTTTTTTGGTCAATTTTTTTCTACTTCTACTTTTAAATCCTCTGGATCTTTGCATTTTATTACCTCTCTTAAATAGTTAGTATTAAAATATAAAACCCATCATTTTATATCTTTTTAAATAGCTAGTAGCTTAAAATCAGCCCTTCGGTTTAGCTATTCATGTAAAAGTTGTTATATAGTATATGAATCTAGACTTAGCCTTAATATTAGGTTTAATCAATTAAAACATATCTAAATTCCTATATAAAGTAAGATTTAAAATCAAAAATATAATAAAATTCTCATTTTAATGACTAGATTCCAGCATATAATCTAATCTTCTATTTTTGATAATATATTAATATATAATAAAAGATATTTATAAACTTATTGTTTTTTGGAAGTTTTTTGCAATGATGTTTTTTGATGATTTGGATTTTTCTTATTGTTACATAAGAGATTTAGTCTTATTGTTACATAAGAGATTTAGTCTTATTGTTACATAAGAGATTTACATTCTCTTCATCTATTTTTTTGGTGGTGTTTTTTATAAACGTGCATTCCTTTTAATTTTTATGTGGGTGTTGATTTTTTCAAAGAGTATTCCTTTCAATTACTTAATTCCAACTTCAATAACGTCTAATTCTGCACAGATGGCTTGTGTATTCAAGATTTCACTTACGCTAGGTTTGGATCTTCCCTCATCGCTTGAAATAAGTTCCTTGATGTACAATCCGCCCTCTGTTTTAATTATCATCTCAAAAGTGTTCTTGTCAATCAACTCTGTGCTGAGCTCTTTAACTTCCTTTTCCCTTATCTTGTCGGCTCTTCTGTGTGAAACTCTTATTGGAGTTCTTTGCTTTATGATGTTTAAGCTTTGCAATTTTTCCAAATCCTCTTCATTTATATCCCCTTCACACTTTACAAGTGCCCTATAGACCTTATAGGTGTCTGGAGATGAGGTCTTTATTTCTGCCTTTCTCTTTCTTTCTGTAAACTTTAAGTTATTATACTCTGTTTTTCCCTTGGATACAATATCCACTTCTTCCTTGATTTTTTCAAGGTCAATCTTTCTGATTTTAGGCTCTTTTATTTCTAGAACGAATGGTCTGCCTGTTCCAAGCATTCTAACGTCAATATCTTCTCTTCCAGCACCGTGGAATTTAGCTCCATATCCTCTTGTGTGCTTTAGGACAGTTTCAGATAAAAGTTCCTCTACAGATTCAGGGTATTGCTTTCCTGTAAAATTACATTCCTCACATCCCTTGCCCTTACATTTACTGCAAGGCCATTTGGTTTGAGGAATTCCTCTGATTAGCTTTTTATATCTTCCTTCAATAAAGATAGGATTGATTTGAAGTCTGACCTTAATCGGATTTTCAATATTTTCCTTAAGGATTCTTCTAAAGTCTGCCATGACTACAATGTCTTCTTTATCAAAATCAACGGATTGGCTTAAATTTGCTTCAAGCAATTTGCCTATTTCCCTGTTGATTTCCTTTTTAATGATTTCAACATCAAGACCAAGTTTCTCACTTATTTCATTGTCCTTTTCAACTATTTCCTTTGGAATCTTTGAACCTACCACAAAGGTGTCAAATTCCACTTCTAGCTGGTCTATTTTATCATTTACCAAATCAAGAACTTTTGTATCTATGTCATTGAAGATGTCATTACAAATTTCACATTTCTCTTCATTTTCATCCGAATTAAGAGCTTCTCTTATTTTTAGACCTCTTTCCTCATTTCCATTTCCTTCAACGCAGTCTGAAAATTTACGGCCTAAACAATGATTGCAAATATTTCCATTTGTAATTTTAATTAATTCCTCTGCTTTTTTAAGTATTTCTTGATTCATAAATCCATCTCTTTAAAGAAAATTATAAAAAATAAGTAGGGATAATGAAGTTCATTATCCGATTTAAATTGTAAATTGGGATTGAATAAATAGTTTTGGGCTTTTTAGTCTATTTTTAAATTTATTTTTATTTTAATTTAAATTTAGACTTTTTTTAGTCTATTTTTTTTAAATTTTATTTTTATTAAATTTTATTTTAATTTAGACTTTTTTTAGTCTATTTTTATTAAATTTAATTATATTTAGACTTTTTCAGCCCGGATTTTAGTTTAAAATTAACTTTTATTTCATGAACTGGCCCATGATTCTATTCATGGTTCCTCCGCCCATTCCTCTTCTTCCAATTCCTTTCATAGCCTTTTTGGTATTGTTATAATATTTTAAAAGTTCTTTTACATCACTTTCTTCAACGCCTGAACCTCGGGCTATTCTGGAAATTCTTGAATGCTTGATGATTTTAGGGTTTTCCATCTCTTCATCAGTCATTGAGGACATGATAATCTTGAATTCATTTATCTTGTCTTCAGTCATTTTGCTGGCTTCCTTAGGTATTTTTCCACCTAATCCAGGAATCATGTTCATGACCTGTTGCATCGGTCCCATACTGTTCATCATTTCAAATTGACTGGCCATATCCTTAAGGGTGAATTTACCGCTTAACATGTTGTTCATGGTTTTGGTAGCCAAGTCTTCGTCAATAACCTCTTCAGCCTTTTCAATAAGACTTCTGATATCTCCCATACCTAATAATCTTGAAATGAATCTTTCAGGGTCAAATGCTTCGAATTCATCAATACGTTCACCAGTACCGATAAATTTAATTGGTGCACCGGTTTCTGCCACTGCGGAAAGAGCTCCTCCCCCTTTTGCAGTACCGTCTAATTTTGAGATGATGATTGATCCAATGTCTGTAGCTTCGGAAAATGCCCTTGCCTGCTCTCCAGCCTGTTGACCGATTGTACCATCAATAACAAGGATGGATTCGCTTGGATTAATGATTTTATCCAATCTGTTCATTTCCTCAATAAGGTCTTCCTCATTCTTATGTCTTCCTGCTGTATCGAAGATAATAATCTTTTGATTCTTGAATTTTTTAAGACCTTTTTCAGCCAAGTCAAGAGCATCCTTATTTTCAGGGTCTCCATAAAGCTGAATTTGCATTTCTTCAGTTAATTGCTTTAACTGTTCGTATGCTGCAGGTCTCCATGTGTCTGTACATACAACAGCAGGTGAAAATCCTTTTCTTTGAAGGTATCTGCATAATTTTCCAATGGTTGTGGTTTTACCACTACCTTGAAGACCTAAGAATAATATTTTAAATGGTTTTTTATCAATGGTTAAGTCTACAGCTTCCTTACCTAATAATTCAACCATTTCTTCATAAATAATTGTGATTACATGCTCTCTTGGTGTAATTCCTTTAGGTGGCTCTTCATTTAAAGCACGATTTTCAATTTTCTTTGATAATTTTAATACAAGTTGAATATTTACGTCAGATTGGATTAAAGCTCTTTGAATATCTTTTACAACTTCTTTTACAACCTTTTTATCAATAACACTCATTCCAGCTAACTTTTTCATGGTGTTTGTAAGGTTTTCTCCTAAACTTCCTAACATAGACATTATATCGCCCCGAGTTTATTTTAATCCTGTGATTAGCTAATTATTATTAATTTTAAAGATTAAGGTATCTTAATAAATTTTTATGCCTTTTTAAGTTTAATATTTTTTTAAAAATTTATATAATAATTTATTATTTTTTTAACCTTTTTTTAAGGATTTTAAATAATTTAATTATTTTTTTAACCTTTTTTTAAGGATTTTAAATAATTTAATTATTTTTTATAAAATTTTTACTTAAACTTTGCTTAAAGATTAAATTATTTTTTATAAAATTTTTTACTTAAACTTTGCTTAAAAGTTTAAATTATTTTTTATAAAATTTTTTCTTAAATTTTACTTAAAACAATTATAAATAAAATATTATATAAAAGTTTATTTATCTTTTGTTATAAAATTATTGAATATAGGAAAATAATTTCGAATATTTTAGAAATTTTTTTAAGATATTTTTAATTATTTTTATTTTTTTAATTTTAAATTTTTAATTTTTTTTAAAATTATTTATTCAATGCCTTATGGTTTTGGATTTGTTTTAATTATTCCAAATTGGAATTTTTATAGTATAGAGGTTTAAAAATGCTTGAAAAGTTAGTTAAGTCATTAAGAGAAGCACCTGTTGTTAAAAAAGGAGATTATAATTATTTTGTTCATGGTATAAGTGACGGAGTACCTGCCTTAAATCCTACTGTTTTAAAGGAAATTTCTGAAGTTTTATCTGAACAATTGGATTTGTCCAATGTGGACAAGATTGTTGGTGTGGAAGCTATGGGAATTCACATTGCAACAGCTATTTCATTGGAAACAGGCCTTCCTTTTGTTGTAATTCGTAAAAGGCAATATGGTTTGGAAGGAGAACATGAAATCGTTAAGAAAACAGGCTATGAAACTTCTAAATTGTTCATAAATGATTTGAAGGAAGGAGACAATATCATTCTTGTTGATGATGTGGTAAGTACTGGAGGAACCCTTACTGCTGTAATCAATGAATTAAAGGCAATTGGTGTAAACTTGCTTGACACTGTTGTTGTTGTGGAAAAGGGTGAAGGAAAATCAATCGTTGAGAATGCTACCGGTGAAAAGATTCACACTCTTGTAAAATTAGACATTGTGGATGGAAAAGTTGTAGCTGATTCATTATTATAATTTTCTCTTTTCTTTTTTTATTTTAAATGATTTTTAATGTTTTATTTAATTTTAAATCATTTTAAATAGTTATTTAATTTAATAGGATTTTAGAAATTTTTAATTTTAATTAATTAAATTCTTATTTAAGGAAATTCTATTATTTTTAATTTAAGGAAATTTTTTTTAATTTAATTTTTAATTTAAGGAAATTCTTTAATTTAATTTTTATTTAAAGAAACTCTTTTAATTTTATTTTTAAACTCATTCTTGTTTTAATTAGTTTTTTTGTTGATAAAATGGCATTATATGATATGGAACTTAAGAGGGTTATTAAGAGAATAAACTCTCTAAATGTTAGAAATGTAGGTTTACAATTTCCTGAAGGATTGAAGATGCAGGCTGTGGCTTTGGCTCGTGAAATTGAAAAGCAGACAGAGGCTACTGTTATTATTTCTGCAGATCCCTGCTTTGGAGCTTGTGATGTTTCAGACAGGAAAATGAATGGAATTGTTGATTTCATTGTTCATTATGGACACACTCCACTTCCACTTAAATACAGCATTCCTACCATGTTTATAGAGGCTAAGGCTAATGTGAATATTAAGGATAGTCTTGAAGATGCTCTTGAAATGCTTGAGGATTATTCTAAAATCGCTATTGCAACAACTGCTCAACATCTTCATTTATTGGATGAAATGGTTGACTTTTTGGAGGATAACGGTAAGGAAGTTGTAATAGGTTCTTCAAGAAGTACTAGAAAGGGACAGGTTTTAGGTTGTAATTTTGCTTCCATTAAAAATCTGGGTGCTGAGGTTTATCTCTTTTTAGGCAGTGGGAATTTCCATCCATTGGGAATTTATTTGTTTACTAAGGCTCCTGTTTTAGCCATTGATCCTTATAGTGGGGACGTTCGTGAAATGAGTGGATATGCAGATAGGATTTTAAGAATCAGATTTGCACGTATAGTTAAGGCCCGTGAGGTTCGCAAGTGGGGAATCATTGTTTCTTCCAAGGAAGGCCAATATAGGATGAAATTGGCAAAGGAAACCAAGAAGCTACTTGAGGATGAGGGAATGGAAGCTTATATTCTTCTTATGGATCATGTAAATCCTGACGTTTTGCTGCCTTATATGGAATTGGAAGGATTTGTGGTAACCGCTTGTCCGAGAATAGCTATTGATGACTCTCAAATGTATAAAAAACCTGTTATAACTCCTAAGGAATTGGAGATTGTTTTAAATAAGAGGGAATGGGAAAAATATCAATTGGATGAAATTTCCTTTGAAGACAGGTATTTTCAATAGTTAGGAGTTTTTTGGCTTTTAGTTTTATTTTAAAAATTTAAAATATTTTTTTAACTTTATTTTAAGCTGTTAAATACTTTTTCTTTTTTAAATTTATTTTTAAGTTATTTAAATACTTTTTTCTTTTTCTAACTTTATATTGGGCTTTTTAGAATGTGTTTTTGAATTATTTTTTTGACTAAATCTATTCTGTTTATTATCATTAAAACTATTTCTATTTTTAGAAACGACTTTTTAAAACCGAATTTTATATATACTAATAATGTACATAAATAAATTACATATTTAAAATTAAGAAGATGTGAGATTAATAAATTTTATAAAATTTATAAATGATTATATTTAATTTATGGAAAATTTTTTATTATTGAATTAAAAAGGTTATTGAAGTTAAATTGAGTATAAATTATTGAATTATTATTCTTTTAAGTGATAAGTGTTTATTATTGAATTATTAATTGTTTTAATTATTTATGAGTTTTATATTGATTTATTATTGATTGTCCTTAGTTACGAGGTGTATAGATGAAAAAAGAGTCTGGGGATTTTGTAATGCCTGGTGATTTTTTAAGTGTTAGTGAAGAATTTTTACCAGGTCAAGGAGCATATGAAGATGATGGAAGTGTTAAATCAGGTGTTCCTGGAAATGTATTAATTGATAAGGAAGAAAAGGAAATCTCTGTAATTTCAAAATCTGGCGGTCCAAACTTATTGAAAGTTGGAGATATAGTTTATGGAGAAGTAAAGGATGTACGTGGTCAAAGAGCTTTAATTACAGTTCATTCCAAAAAGGGAACTGACCGTCAATTGGCTTTACCTTATATGGCTGCAATTCATATATCTCAAGTTACTCCAGGTTATATTGACAAACTTACCGATGCTTTCAGAATAGGAGACCTAATTGAAGCAAAGGTAGTTAAAATTATGGGAGATAATTTAGATTTAAATACTGAAGACATTAGTTCAGGTGTAGTAAAGGCTATGTGTACAAGATGCAGGTCATTTATGGAACCTAAAACAGAATCTGAAGTATATTGTCCTGAATGTGATAGAAAAGAAAAAAGAAAAGTTTCTGAAAATTATGATTACTAATTAAATTGCTTTTATTTGTTATTTAATTTAATAATTTAATTTAATAATTTAATTTAATAATTTAATTTAATAATTTAATTTAATAAGTTAATTTAATAATTTAATTTAATAAGTTAATTTAATAATTTAATTTAATTTTTTAAAAAATTTATGTAATT
>NZ_CALCYR010000015.1 GCF_937906425.1 uncultured Methanobrevibacter sp.
ATAAAATAAAATAAAATAAAATAAAATAAAATAAAATAAAATAAAATAAAATAAAGATTTAAAAGATCTGAAAAAAAAAAGAAAAAAGGTAGATGTTAAATTACATCTACTTTAAATCATTAACAATTTAAATCATAAATCTAAACAATTTAAATCATTAAACCATCTAAACAATTTAAACCATTTAAACCATTTAAACCATTAACAATTTAAATCATAAGAATTTAAACCTTTTAAACAATTTTTACAGTGCTTGTTTTAGTTATGGCTGCATAACCGTCGTCTCCCTCGAACTTAGCAGTTACCTTATAAGTTCCTTTCTTGGAGAGACTTACTTTAACCTTAGCAATACCGCTCGCACTTGTCTTTGCGGAATAATATCTTCCATCAACCACAAATGAAACTACCTTGCCCTTGATTGGTGTTCCATAAGCTGAAAGAACTGTTGCAGTTAATGTTTTGGATTTAGCATTAGCCTTATATCTTTTGGCATCAACACTGAATTTAGCAATTTGAGGTAAAACCTCTATCTTAGCCACTCCAAATGCAGATTCATAATTCTCATCTCCACCGAAGAAGATAGCGAATGTGTAATTTGTAGAGTGCCTAAGGTTTACTTGTGTCTTGAATCCACCAGTTGCATTGGTTGTGTATTTGTATACATGACCATTAAATCCTACAGAAACATTCTTACCAGCTAAAGCCTTACCATTTTCATCCAATAACCTTGCAGTGAAATATTCACCAATTCTACCTTCAATAACAGAGTTAAAGGATGTGGTTGTCAGATTATTGAAAACAAGTTGGGTGCCTAATTTGGCAACATTGAAATCAGCGCTTCCAGTGGATGAAAGATATGGGCTTTCTCCATCATAGGAAGCAATTACAGTATAATTTCCAGCAAGAATATTACTTACCTTAACTGATCCAACACCATTCTTGATTACACAGTTTTGCTCTTCACCATTGATTACAACAGCTATTGTCTCATCCATGTTATTTCCATCAACATCCTTCAAGGTGAAGTTGACTGTAGCTGCGCCGCCATATTTCATGTCAACAGCACTCACAGTTAAAACTGTTTCAATTGTTTTTGCTACAACAGTAAGGTTTTTACTTCCGGATGCAGGAGCATGGGAACTGTCTCCAGGATAAGTGACACTTACCTCATGAGTTCCAGCATCAAGAGGAAGACTTGCAGAACCGTTTTCAACATCAAGAACTTGGGCCTTGCCATCAATAGTCACATTTACCTTAGCAGTCATTCCATTGCCGCTTGCATCGCTTAAGTCAACTATGAGATTACCATCATCTGCAGAAATATCCAAGTCAACAGCAGAGTATGAACTTACTGTAAATTTAGAACTTGCATTGGAAGCAGCATAGGTTGAATTAGCCGCAAAACTTGCTAAAACATTGTAAGTTCCAGCCTTTAGGTTTTTAACAGAGATGGTAGCCTTACCGTTAGTGACCACTGCAGCATAGTTAGTACCGTCAAAGTTTACAATGACCAAACCGCTAATGGACTTGCCATTTGAACTTAATGTAATATCAATCTTTTCAACTTCCCCTTCCTTAATGTTTGAAGGAGAGACAGTCACCTTGGTAGCAGCAGGTTCAACAACAGGCACCTCAACAGGAACTTCAACCTCAACAGTATTGTTGTTTTCAACAGTTACAATGCTTGAACTTACATCAATGCCATTAACGTCAGTGAAAGAGACTACAAC
>NZ_CALCYR010000016.1 GCF_937906425.1 uncultured Methanobrevibacter sp.
TAATTAATTAATAAAAGTTAATTTAATATAAGAGTTAAATCTAATTTTATTATATCTTATTTTTTTTAAAAATTAGTGATAAGCTGTTTGGATAAAGTTGATATTATGGATTTTGAAAATAAAGAAATAGACTCTGAAGAAGAAATTAGTGATAATAAATCTAATTCTGGTGAAAAAAAGATGGAAGTGTGTTACACTTGTGGAAAGGAGTTTGACATGAACTCTGATGAAGGTGCTCATTATCATTATGACAAATATCCTATGTGTGGCTACTGTTCTAACTTCTATGGCTTTTATCAAGAAGATCTGATGGATGATAAATAGTTTTTTTAAAAATTTTTATAAATTATTTTGGGATTAATCTAGTTAATATTATCCTAATTTTTCTTATTATTTGATTTTGAAAAAATCGAAACTCTTAAATATTATAGTTTAATATAAAATATTTATGATTTTGAAAAGATTGATTATTTGTTTTATTCAATTTTAACTGTTTCGATTATTTAAAATAATTGTCTTTTTTTATTTTTTTATAATCTTTTTAATCAAATTCAATCTTTAAATCTTTAATATGTGATTGTTTTAATTTATTATTCTTTAATTATTGTTTTAAGCATAATTATTGTTTGAATAAATTTATTATTAATTTTAGCATCTTTGAAATTTGGTTTGTAAATAAAGTTTTTTTCCATTTCAAATTTTCTTATTTAAATCTTTGAAATTTGGATTGTAAAGATATTTTTTGCTATTTCAAATTTTGATTTATTGTAATTAAAGAATAATCGATTAGATGATTTTTTAAAAACTAATTAAAATATAATTTTTATTTATTATGTGATATTATGCATGAAGTTATTATATCAGAAAAACCGAAGTCTGCTGAGAAGATAGCAAAGGCACTTTCTTCAAAAGCTCAAAAAAAGAAATACAATAGGAGAGTCACTTATTGGGAGTTTGAGGAAAATGGTAAAAAAACAACTGTTTTGTCTGCAGTAGGTCACTTATATTCTTTAACTTCTGCCAGTTCAAGAGATAGATTAGGCTTTGACTTGACATGGGTTCCATCATATGAAATAGATAAAAGCAGCAATTATGTCAAGGATTACATTAATGCAATTAAAAAGTTCTCCCAAGGCGCAGATACATTCGTTCATGCTTGCGATTATGATATAGAGGGAACCTTGATTGGTTATAATGCATTAAAATATGCTTGCGGCAACAATGCAGAGGCAAGGGCTTCTCGTATGAAGTTTTCAACCTTGACCAAAAAGGACATTCTTGACGCTTACGACAATATGATTGACATTGACATCCATCAGGTTGACAGCGGCATTGCAAGGCATATGCTTGACTATTACTTTGGTATGAATATTTCATCCGCTCTCATGAGAGCCATCAGAACCTCAAGTTCAAGACATATCAGCTTGTCTGCAGGTCGTGTACAGACTCCTACATTATCCATTTTGGTGGATCGTGAAAAGGAAATCAGTTCATTTGTACCTAAACCATACTGGATGATCAAGGCAACATCTGATTTTGACATTATTGCAGAACATGTTGAAGGAAAAATATTTGATGAAGAGAGGGCTAAAAAGATTTATGCTGAGTGTCAGGGTGCTGATGCTAATGTTATTAATGTAAATCTTAATGAGACCATTAGAAAACCTCCTGTTCCATTCAATTTAGGAGGATTGCAATCAGAGGCACACACTGTCTTTGGATTCTCTCCAAAAAGAACTCAGGTAGCTGCCCAAAACCTATATACTGGAGGATACACTTCCTATCCACGTACTTCATCTCAAAAACTTCCAGAATCCCTTGGATTCAAGAATATCTTTATGGGACTTGCTCAGGATCCGGAATTTAAGGAACATGTTTATGCATTGCCTGCTAAACTAAAGCCTAATGAAGGTAAAAAGGATGATGCAGCTCACCCTGCAATTCACCCGACAGGAGTATTGCCATCCGAATTGTCTCCAGATGAGGAAAAGATTTATCGTTTGATTGTTTACAGATTCATCAGTGTTTTTGCTGAAAATTCCAAACTGGAAACTATGAAAGTCAATTTCACAGTAAATGATGAGGAATTCAGCTTTTCAAGAAAAAGGGTTTCCTATGAAGGCTGGCTTAAGCATTATCCATTTAAGAAAAAGGAAAATGATGAGTTCCCTCCAATTAAAAAGGGAGATTTGCTTAAGATTCATGAAATCCTTGTTGAGGAGAAGGAAACCAAACCTCCTGCAAGGTATAATGAGGCTTCCCTTATCAAGGAATTGGAAAAACGTGAATTGGGAACAAAGGCTACCCGTGCAGACATTGTTGCTAAGCTATATGACAGAAAGTACATTGAAGGCAAGAAAATCGAGGTTAAGCCTTTAGGCATCAATATGATTGACACCTTAAACCAGTACTGTAAGGACATGACCTCAGAAGATTTGACCCGTGAGTTTGAAAGGGAGCTTGATGGAATCTTTGCAGATAAGCTTACCAAGGAACAGATTCTTGAAAACGGTGAAAAGGAAGTCAAGATCATTCTTCAGGACATTAACAATAACAAGAAGGAAATTGGTGAAAAGCTTTATGGAGCATATCAGGAAACCAATGTGGTTGCAGATTGTACTTGCGGCGGAAAATTGGTTAAGAGATATTCCCAACGTACCAAAAACACCTTCATCGGATGTTCAAACTTCCCTAAATGCAGAATTACCTATTCATTGCCTTCAGGGGCTAACATTCTCAAGAAGAAATGTCCGACCTGCGGATTGCCTATGATCTCCATTAAGAAGCAAGGTTCAAAGGGACGTGAACATGTTTGTCTAGACCCTCATTGCGGTAAGGATGTCAGCAGAAGGCGTGCTCCTGAACTTGTTGGAGTTTGTCCTGAATGTGGCAAGGATTTATTAAAACGTTCAGGTCGTTATGGTGATTTTGTAGGTTGTAGCGGTTTCCCTAAATGTCGTTTCACCTGTTCTTTAGACGAATTGAACAGTTTAGGAAAAGAAGAAGGGGAAAAGAAATCAAAGAATAAAAGTTACAATAAGGTTCTTCAAACAGAAGCTAAATAATTATTTTTGTTTGATTTAACTTTATTTTATTTTTTATTTTTTCTTTATTTTACTTTTTTTAATTTTGTTTTTATTTTAATTTATTTATTTTTCTTTTTTTATTAATTCAATCTTTAAAACTCTTTTTTCTAATTTTTAAAAAATTCAGTTTATTAGAAAATTATATATTTATATAAATATTATATTTAATTATTATTAAATTTAGATTGATTTTTAAAATTTTAATTTTTGTTTAATAATATTAATTATTTGTTATTAATAATATATTTTAAAATATATTTAATAATTTTATAAACTTTGAGGTCTTTTTAATTGATTTAAAGAAATAATTATGATTTAAATCAGTTTTAAGGCTTTTAAAATAGTTATTATTTAAAATTTAAAAATTCTATTTGGCTATTTAAAGTTATTTGTATGTTTAAAATTATCATATGGCTTTTTAGAATAGTTGCTTATCAATTTAGAATTATTATATAACTATTTGCAAAAAAATATTCGAATATTTATAATGTACGAGGATTTTTTATGGAAAATCAGAAAGTTAAAACAATATTAAAATCTGTGGTTATTATAGCTATATTATTTGTTTTAGTTTTCGCTCTTAGAGCTCAAGCTGTCGACATTAATGGGGTTCCTAATGAGCTAAAATCAAATTATGTAGACTCTGACGGTCTTCCTTATTTCAGTGAAATGGACTCATACTTTAACTTAAGGATGACCGAAAATTATATGGATCATGGATATTTCGGTGATACTCTAGTAAACGGTTCTGGTTGGGATATGCATTCATATTATCCTTCTGGAAGGGAAGTAGGTACGTACCAGCCGATGATTGCTTATGTGACTTCATTCCTTTATGGCATAGTAAACATCTTCCAGGATATGTCAATTACTGAAGTTGCATTTTGGACTGGTGCTTTCGTTGCATCATTTGCTGTAATTCCTACCTATATCTTTGTAAGAAGAATAACCAATGATTATGGTGCCATTGCTGCTACTTTAATTGTAGCTTTAGGTCCTAATTATTTCTCACACACATTTGCAGGATTTTTCGATACAGATATGTTCAACGTAACCTTGCCGTTGTTCTTCATATTGTTCTTTGTTGAGGCGGTAAGAAGCGATAAGTTATCCCATAGGATAATCTTTTCAATATTGTCTGTAGCGTCCTTGGGAATCTATTCCCTTTCATGGACAGGGTTCATGTTCTATCCTGCTGTAATGATATTGGTTATGATTGTGTTCTTTATCTTGTGCTTCTATCTCAACATAAATGTTATTGAACCAAGTAATAATTATGAAAATAAATTGGATTGGCTGGTAAATCAAAGAGAATTGTTCTCTATAATCTTCATGATTCTAATTGGATTTATCGGTTTACTTCTCACAGTTGGAATTGACGGTATACTTACAGGTATTTCTGGTCTTACCGGTGGTTTCTCCCTTCAATCCGCTGCAAATGACGTTTGGCCTAATGTACTTATTTCCGTTGCGGAAATGCAAGTTCCTAACATTGTTTCAGGCGGACTTGTAGGTGCATTCTTGGCTAATACAAACGGTGTTATTAACGGGGTTGGAGGAATTGTATGTTTCTTCGGTGTATTGATTGTACTCTACACCTTCGTTCAAAGGGTAGTAAGATTAAACTCTGTTAAGGTTAAAGGCGATACTTCCAAACCACCTAAATCTAAACGTAAAGCAACCGCTATTAGACAAGAACAAAAGAAATTCAGAGTATCCCTTAAGGATATCGGTTCCTTCGGTTCCACTGATGAAATCAATAAAAGCAAACGTCAAACTGTTTTATACTTAAGTTTATTCTTTGTATGGATTATATCATCCTTGATTGCCGTATCCCAAGGTACAAGGTTTATTCAGGTATTGGTAATTCCTATGGGTATCTGTGCAGGTATTTTCGTAGGTTACTGTGTGGATTATGTCAAGGCTAATGTAAGTGACGACAAGGTATTGCTTGTCATTGCAGTTATTGCATCAATTCTTATTGCATTGCCAATTACCCAAATCGCTTATGGTTTAGAGAATTCTCTTACCGTCGGTTTAATCGTATTGGTAATTTTGCTTGCAATTTCAGGTGTTTTAATTTATGCACGCAAAACCGTCAAGGACTCAGATGTTTCAATGAAGAAGGCTTTGGTAGTTGTTTTAATCACTCTTGCTTTAGTATCTCCAACAGTTTGTGGTGCTTATAATTCTGTTCAAGCTACTGTTCCAGGTTCTAGTGATCCAATGTGGAATGCTATGGACTTTGTTAAGGAAAATTCAACAAATGATACCATTGTAGTGTCCTGGTGGGACTTCGGTTACCTATTCCAGGTTGCATCTGACCATCCGACTAGTTTCGACGGTGGTTCCCAGACAGGGGATCGTGCATACTGGGTAGGTAAGTTGTTAACAACATCCGATTTAACTGAATCCAAGCATATATTGCAGATGTTGTCAACAACCGGAAGTAATGCTACTGAATTGTTGTGCAATTACACAGGAAGCAATGTTACTGCAGTTGAAATCCTTGATGACACACTTAAGATGAGCAAATCTAAAGCTCAATCAACAATGGTCAGCAAGTATAACTTAACTGCTGCTCAAGCTAAGGCAGTGGTAAAACAGTCACATCCAAGCAATCCTAACAATGTATCTTTAGTATTAAGTTCAGATATGATACAAAAAGCTGGATGGTGGTCCTACTTCGGTTCATGGAACTTTGATACATTAAACAGTACTAACTATCAATATTACATGGCTTCAGATTATGTAACCATTAATCCAAACAGCCAAAACAATATTACAGTTTTAAATGACAGTGGTATTTTATACAATGCTGTTGTAAAAAGAGGAGCTAATGGTACTAATGAAACTACAGCTCAAATGACTGCTGTTTGGGAAAACAATGGTAGTAAGATTGATTTAAACGGTACTGAATACAACCCTCTCAAGGCAAGTAATATTGTAGCTATTGAAAACAGTTACTTGACTGTAAATAAGACCTTGCATAATGATGGTAATTACACACTTTACCTCTTAGGTTCTGGAAATGATTATACCGCTATTTTGATGGATAATAAACTTAAAGACTCTGTCTTTACAAGATTATTCTTATTAGGTGGTGTAGGTCAAGACACATTTACCTTAAGCAATATGCAAGACGGTGTATCTGTTTGGACCTTGACTGACAACTAATCACAGAGAATAGTGATTTCAAATTAAATTAAATAAGTTATTAGATTATAAATTTTAGATTATAAATTTTTATAATTTAATTTCTTAATTTTTTCTTTTTTTATTTTTTTTTAAGCATTTTAATAATTTTTAACTAATTTTATAGTATTTAATCCTAATTTTTTAATGCAATTATTTTCTTAATTCTATTTTTACCAAATTTTAATGATTTTTTATTAATTTTCATGGTTTTGATTTTATTTTATTAATTTTCATGGTCTTTAATCCTAATTTTTTAATGCAATTATTTTCTTAATTCTATTTTTACCAAATATTTTATATGTTAATAAGGTTATAGTTATATTATAATAAATTTATTAAATTATTTTTCAAATGATTTGAAATGATTTTTTAATTTGCTTTTTTAAAAAATCAAATCTTTTAATCATTATTTATTATTGAATTTTAACAATATTATGTTAAAGTTTAATTTAAGTCTTATTCGTTTATAAAAATTAATTATGGGGAATTTATGTCTATAGAAGAAAAAATTAAAGCTATTGAAGAGGAAATTCAAAAAACACCTTATAATAAAGCTACTTCTCACCATATCGGAAAATTAAAAGCAAAAATTTCCAGACTTAAGGAGGAGCAAATAAAAAGAAGTAGCGGCGGATCTAAAGGTGAAGGTTTCCACATTAAAAAAAGTGGAGATGCTACGGCTGTTCTGGTAGGTTTTCCATCTGTAGGTAAATCAACTTTGCTTAATGAATTGACCAATGCTGAAAGTAAGGTTGGAGCTTATCAATTTACTACTTTAGAGATTATTCCTGGTGTTATGGAATATAATAATGCTCAAATTCAAATTTTTGATATTCCCGGAATTATTACCGGTGCTGCAGGTGGTAAAGGTAGAGGTAAGGAGATTTTATCTGTAGCAAGAACCGCTGACTTGATTATTGTTGTTTTGGATACATTAAACCCTCAACATTTAAATGTCATATTGAAGGAACTTAGAAATGTTGGAGTCAGGCCAAATGAGACTAAACCTGACGTTAAGATTAAAAGGACACGTAAAGGGGGAGTAAATGTTTCATCAACAGTTCCATTGACCTATTTGGATGAAAAAACAATCCGGTCTATTATTAATGAATATGGAATTCATAATGCTGACGTTTTATTCAGGGATGATGTGACCATCGACCAGTTTATTGATGTGATTGAGGACAATAAGTCCTATGTTCCAATGATGGTTCTTTTAAATAAGGTTGATTTGGTTGACGAACATTATATTAATGAGCTTAAAAAGCAGATTCCTGAATTCATTCCAATTTCAGCTGACAAGAAATTGAATATTGATGCTCTTAAGGAAGAAATCTTTGACAATTTGGACTTGGTAAGGGTTTATTTAAAGCCTCAAGGAAGAAAGGCTGATATGGATGATCCTTTGGTTATTAAGAAAGGCTCTACAGTTATTGATGCATGTGGTAAGTTGCATAGGGAATTTGTTAAAAACTTTAGGCATGCTAAGATTTGGGGTACTTCCGTTAAGTTCCCAGGTCAAAAGGTAGGTCCAGATCACGTATTGGAAGACGAAGACGTTTTTATCCCTAAGAATAAGAAGAAGGTAGCGATGAAATGGTAGTTAAGTGGAGTGAGAAATTAGCGACGACGTTAAATTTTATCATCCGCGCCGTAAGAGCATATAAGGCGCAAAATTTTTACTTATATCAGCCCGGCGAACTACAGACGTAAAGGCTTGGTCAATGGCGTTGACAGCAGATTGAAGGAGCTGATAACTCAAATTTGTCAAGAAATCCAAGTAGAGATAATCTAAATGGAAATCATGCCTGACCATGTTCATCTGTTAATAGAGGTAGACCCACAATTGGGAATTCATAAGGCGATTAAACTCATAAAGGGTAGAATGAGCAGAATACTGCGTCAAGAATTCCCGTATTTGAAGACCAAACTTCCAACGTTGTGGACAAACTCTTACTTCGTGTCAACTGTCGGCTCAGCACCCTTTTCAGTAATAAAGCAATATGTCGCCAGTCAGAAAACCTCTCAAAGGAAGTGAGAGTGTGAAATATACGAAAGGGTACCGATTTCGCCTGTATCCCAACAAGGAACAGATAATTTTGCTCAACAAAACTTTGCCTTCACAAATTGACGACTCAACTTTGTCGCGAAAACCAAACGATAGCAGTTGAATCGCTAAATATACAAGGAATGCTCAAGAATCACCATTTGGCACGAGCAATATCGGACGCTTCTTGGGGCGAATTTTTTAGGCAGTTGCAATACAAATCGTTCTCGTATGGTTGTGATGTGATAAAGGTTCCAACGTTTTACCCCTCAAGTCAGACGTGCTCGGCTTGTGGCTTTCAAAATCCGCTTGTTAAGAATTTGAGCATAAGGGAGTGGCGTTGCCCAAAATGCGCTACGCATCACGACCGCGATACAAACGCCGCCATTAACATTTTGAAAAAAGCTACCGTGGGACACACGGGAAGTTACGCTTGTGGAGAGAAAGTAAGACGCGTAAGCGCAATCTCTTTGAAGCAAGAATCCCTCTGGCTTTCGCCGTGGGGAGTGTCAACCCCAGAACATATGCTTTTTCCAAAAGATTATCGCCGCAATGATTGAGGCAAGCACGGCTATTGCAGTGACGATTATGAAACCGATAGGATTTTCAGCGAGCGGCACGGGCACATTCATTCCAAAGAAACTGGCAATGACCGTCGGCACCGCGATTATAATCGTCATGGCGGCAAGGAATTTCATCACCATGTTTTGGTTGTTCGAGATGATTGACGAGAAAATATCCGCCATTTGCGAAAGTATTTGACTGTACATCTCAACCATTTCGCGCGCCTGCTTGTTCTCAATGATAACGTCTTCGAGTAAGTCTTCGTCCTCTTCGTAGATCTCCAAAATCCCTTCGACTGTACGATTATTTCTCAAGCGCATGAGTTTATCAAAGACCGCGTCATTGGACCGTAGCGACGCATTAAAATATGTC
>NZ_CALCYR010000017.1 GCF_937906425.1 uncultured Methanobrevibacter sp.
ATTAAAAATAATTAAAAATAATTAAAAATAATTAAAATTTATTAAAATAAATTAAAAATAGTTTAAAATGATTAAAAATAATTAAAAATAGGAATAAAATATTAAAAATAGAAAAATAGATATGAATGAAAATTTAATTTTTTAATCCTTATTAATCAATTCAAGGATTTTCTCACGTGCCTCTCCAATTGTCAATGGATAATACTCACCAAAATCAATGCCGTCCTTCTTGTTTAATATTTCAGCCAAGTGAGCTATTCTAGGAAGACGCAAATCTGCCTTTCTAACAATTTCAACATCAGAGAAAACCTCTTTAGGTTTTCCTTCCTTGATTATCTTTCCATCATTGATTAAAAAGATCTTGCTTGAGTAAACAGGAGCCAAATCAACGTCATGAGTAGAGATAAGAATGGTCATTCCTTCCTGATTTAGAGAATATAAAAGTTTTAGAATATGTGAGGCTCCCTTTGGATCTAGACCTGAAGTAGGTTCATCCAAAATCATTATTTCAGGTTTCATGGCTAAAATTCCTGCAATGGCTATTCTTTTCTTCTGGCCTCCGCTTAAGTGATGTGGAGATTTCTTTTCAAAACCAGCCATTCCCACCTTTTCAAGTGAATCTGCAACTCTCTTTTCAACCTCTTCAATAGGCAATGCCAAATTCATTGGACCAAATGCAACATCCTCTTCAACAGTTGGAGCAAATAATTGGTCGTCAGGATTTTGGAAAACAATTCCAACCTTTTGACGAGCCTGAAGAAGACTTTGCTTGTCATATTCAAGGACTTTGCCATCTATAAGGATTTCACCGGACTTAGGTTCATGAATTCCATTGAAATGTAAAAACAGAGTGGATTTTCCTGCACCGTTTCTTCCAAGAAGAGAAACCATTTCTCCCTTTTCCACCTTAAAGCTAACATCATTCAGTGCCTGGGTACCATCCGGATATTCATAAACTATGTTTCTTGCCTCTAAAATAATAAAACCTCCAACAATATTATTATTGTTGATTAAAATATATAAATGTTTTAAAAGTATTAAAAAAACTTAAAAAAAGAAATAAATAGTAATACTATATTGAATAAAGTCTAAAAATTGTTTAAATTAAAAATAGACATAGGATAATATTTATTAAAGGGAGAACACCCTAGAAAAAATAAAAAAAGATAATAAAAAATTATTTCAAATTCTCATTTAAAAAGAATTTCAGGAGCAGTTTCATTGAATTCCAGTCTTCCCTTTGAAAATGGCTTTCCAAAAGAGCCTCTGAAGTCTTTTCAGCTGTCTTTTTACTTAACAAACCGACCCTATATTGATCTGCAATATGAATCAGCAATGAAACATAAGCCACAAGCTCAGGATTATGAGAAATCTCAACAAGAGACTTTATAAACTCCTTCTTTTCATCCTCAGCATTTAAAGCTAAAAAATCATTATAAAAGCAATCCAAATCCAAATCAAACCTGTCCAAACGAATCAATGCATTCAGTTGATAGGTTGGTGTCATCCATTGGATCTTGGCAAGGGACTCCTTGATTGAATCAATTACAACTTTTGCAATCATTTCCCCTAATTTTGAATGCTTTGTGGCATTTTCACATAGATTTTCACTTTCAAGATTTGAAAAGATTGCTATTCCATCAGTACCGGTACCTGTAGCAATTTCCTCTGAATAATTGCTTGCAACCATCAAATCACGAAGAGCAACTGTCTTTGCCTCAACTGCAGTCATTTCAGCCAAAAGAAGAGAATCCTTGTCTAATCGAGCATTAATCAATAAGATTGTATTTATAGTTCCAAACTTGTTCTTAAAGTCAGTTTCAATAGTTTCATAATTTCCATCAATTTCATAAAAGGAAGCCCTATCTCCAGCAGAGGCAGCATTAACCCTAACTCCTGCAGTTGTAATGGCCCAAACCTCAAGGCCCTTAAATTTTTCACATGCAATTGCATATTTCTTTATATCTGCAGAGGTAACAAGACCGCTTAATTTAATGGAATCATTAGTTTCTGTTTTAAAATCAAAGACATTGGAATAGTTGCCAGACAAGTCTATAAGATAATCCAATATTCCCCCTTCACCTAATCGGTCAATGTTTTCCTGAGTCAGCTGATGATTGAAAACTCCTCTTAAATCTTCAGAATAACCTCCGTTTAACCAAGAACTAACTATCCCATTTCTCTTTTTAGCAAACTGAACAAAAATAGTATCATGACTGATGAATATTTCATCACCATCACATGTTTTTGATATAAGTTTAAATTCTTGACTTTTAGAAGGCATAATATTCCTCGAATTATTGTTTAATTTAATTTTGTTTTAAAAGGTATAAAAACAATTCTATAAATAAAGAAAAATAAGAAAAGCGATTAATAATTAATTAATCGCTTGTCTGCGGATTGCTTAAATACTTGATTTTAGCTCTTGTAAACATTTTCTTAAACCAATCATAGAAGACCAGCAACAATACTGCATTGGTTATTCCATGA
Source organism: uncultured Methanobrevibacter sp. (assembly GCF_937906425.1). Lineage (GTDB taxonomy): Archaea > Methanobacteriota > Methanobacteria > Methanobacteriales > Methanobacteriaceae > Methanobrevibacter. The sequence continues at coordinate 2,491 of NZ_CALCYR010000017.1, forward strand.
GTCAAGTCATAAGTAAATCCATTTATGTATAAAGCAATGATTGGACTGATTTCCAAAGCTGTTCCTGAATAGAAAATAGCTGAAATGTCTGTAATCCAACCGTATAGGAATCCCCATACCAAACCAAAGATCACTCTAAATGCTACATTGTCAAACTTGGAAGCCAAGAATCCTGCACTTGCTCCCATAAGACCCCAAGACAACATCTGGAAGAGAACCCAATATCCCATTCCCATGAAAATGCCTGAAACCAAAGCGGTAAGAGCACCAACAAGGAATCCCTCTTCCTTGCCATAAACAACACCAACCACAATTATTATAAATGATGCAAGGTTTACAGCAGGAATTGACATTAAAATCAAACGACCGACAGTTGCAATAGCTGTTAAAACAGCTATTAAAACAATTGATTCAACTGTAGGTTTAGAATTTTCATACATTTTAAAAATAAAGTAAATAAATCCTACAATAAGTAAGATTGCAAATATTAACATAGTGATAGTGAAAACTGGAGTATTTACAGTTGCTCCACTTCCACTGGTCGACATATTTGTTATCATTTCCTCAATCATTTTAACACACTCTAAATAAAATCATAATAAATCAATAAATATAAATAAATGTAAATAAATCTAAACAAATCCCAATAAATGTAAATAAATCCAAATAAATCTAAACAATCCCAATAAATGTAAATAAATGTAAATAAAACTAAAATAAACAATTCTAAATAAAATATCTTTTAATAGAACTTTTTACATTTAAATAAAAACATTTACTACTCCAAATCCCAAAATTCATAAACTTCATCCAATGTAACCGCCTGTGGAATATAATCCTTAACCATCCGGTTAACAAAGGTTGTATAGAAATTATTCTCTGCAAAAATCAATTTTGGATCGCTGTCTATTTGAATGTTCTTGTCAAAAAGCATTATGCAGCGCCTGCAATTATTCGCCACAAAGTCAAGGTCATGGCTTGTCATGAGAATGGTCAAACCATTGTCCCTCAATGAATTCAATATATTTGCAAGGGTTTTTGAAGATATTGGATCCAAACCCTTTGTAGGTTCATCCAAAACCAAAACATCAATGTTTTCAAGCAATGCCTTCAATATTACAATCTTTTGCTGTTCTCCACCACTGCAATCATAGGGGTGCTTGTCAATCAAGTCGGCAATGCCAAAGAAATTGACCAGTTGGCTGAATGAATAATTGACATTTCTAAATTCAAGACTGCTTAATTCCTTGGAATTAACAAACTCATATGCATTTAACTTTAAAAGATTATCATAAGTTTCCTTTGTAAAATTAAGATTACTTAATCCATTATCTTTATTATTGGCCTTATTTTTATTATCCCTTGCAAAGGAAGATAGTATAGCTTCCAAAAACTCCTCCTTAACTGTATCCTTGGAAAAGTGAATCATGGGATTTTGATGAACATAGGAAATCTTTAATCCCTTCCTATACTTGACCTTACCCTTAAGGGGCTTTAATATTCCAACCAGAATCTGCAGAAATGTAGACTTTCCAACTCCATTTCCACCAATGAGACTTATAAACTCACCCTTTTTCAATTCAAAATCCACATTCTTAAGAATAAGATTTTTCTTCTGGTAAGCAAAATAGATTCCGCTCATCTTAATAAGGGTATTTTTACCCCTATTGAAAATGCTGAATTTTGATTTTTTAGCACTTTCACCAATAGTTCCATCCTGAGACAAATTGTCTTCAAACTTGGATTTTTTACTGCTTTCACCTAAATTCCCATCCTCAGATAGATTACTTGAATTCAAATTTTTATTTTTTATGCCACCATCATTTAAATTAATTAAATCATCATGGATTGTATTAAGACATCGTCTTCCTTCACGAATGCTTAAAGGAGTATTCAATTTAATTAAACTTAGATGTTGCTTGGATAATGAGTTGTAAATTTTAGTAACCTGAGGCAAATAGTTTTCAAAAATCTCGTCATCAATCACCTCATTGCAAATCTCATGTGAATTGTTGTCAAACTCTATCTTTCCATCCCTGATGAATACAGCCTTGTCAATGAATGGGAAAATACTGTCTGCCTTATGCTCGCTCATAATGACAGTTATTGAAAATTCCTCATTAAGTCTTCTTATAATGGATAGGAAGTCATAGGATGCAATAGGATCCAATTGGGACATAGGTTCATCCAAAAGCAAAACCTTTGGCCTTAAGACCAAAAGGGAACAGAGATTAACCAATTGCTTCTGTCCGCCGGACAATTCATTCACATTCTTGTGAAGTATTTCATTTAAGCCGAAGAATGCAACAATCTCACTTATTCTGTTTCTGATTTCCTCTGTTGGAAGGCCAATGTTTTCAAGAGGAAATGCAATCTCCTGAATTACAGTATCTGTAACTATCTGGCTGTCCGGATTTTGGAAAAGGTATCCTATATCACAGGCTGAAGTCAAGTCATCCAATTTAGAGATTGGCTTGCCATTGTAGAGGACTTCACCAGTCCTTTTTCCATTAGGCATCAATTCCTTCTTGAGATTTGTAAGCAGAGTAGTCTTACCGCAACCTGAAGGTCCGCAAAGAAGGACAAAATCCCCATAGCCTATTTCAAGATCGATTCCATCCAAGGACTTGTGGGAGGATTCGCTTCCATCAGAATTAAGATAGGAAAATGAAAAGTTTTTAAATTCAATCAATGCCATAGGACACGCTCCTTAATTTCCAAATATATTAAAGGCAATAAAAATACAACCAATGAAAAATAATAAATGTTGAACGGCAGATTGCCAAATGAAAAGTCAATTGATGGGTAAATATTGATCATGCCATAGCCTGAAAGAAAACCGTCAATCAGGATAATGCTTGTAATTATTATAATGGCTAAAAAGACATAATCTGCAGAGGAAAACCTATAGGAAAGGTAACTTGTTCTTTTGGTAGAATTATATCCTCTGGCCCTCATGGATTTTGCTGTAAACATTGACTCCTCAAGAGACCAGGAAACTGTTATTCCCATTATTTTACCCAATACTTTAGCTTCCTTGATTATTGCAGCAATTCTTTTGTTGGATTTTAATTTATTCAGAAGTTTTGAATCTGAACTTGAAATGTTTGAATCAAAGTCTTCCAGATTTATTTGATTGGAATTAGAATCAGAAAGGGCAGATTCTGGACTAAAGTCATCATTTTCAGTAGCCAAAGACCTATCATCCATTTCATCATCATCAACAGCAGCCAAAGACCCATCAGCTATTTCATCATCAGTGAAATTATCATCAAAGGCATAATCTTCCATTAAGTCCTCTGATTCCATACCATTTGTCTTTAAGCTATTTAACTTTTGAACCTCAATAGCCCTTGAATTAATCAATGGAATATACCTTAAAGCCATAACAATTATCATGGATATGATAGGAAGCTTTTTAGAGAAGATATAAAGCATTTCCTGATAGGACACAGAGCGATTGTATGATGAGAATATTAAAATAACAATCAAGAGAGCCAATGACATCAGGATTCCATAGGCAATAGCTTCATAGGTTAAAAAGAAATTTGGCCATAAATATATTCTATGGGCTCCTGTTTTATTGAGCAATGGATTTAAAACAATTATGAGAAGACTTAAGGGAATGAAAAACTTCATTATGTTTTTCAATTCAGAACTGACCCCTTGAAGGGCTATTAAAATAAGAATCAAAGCTAAAAATGTAAGCACAAAATAGGGATCGCTGAAAATAAATGCATAGATTACCATCAAAAGGTAATAAAGCAGATAAACTCCCGGATGAATAGATGTTAATTCCATATTTTAATCCCCATTTTATTAAGAAAAATCCATTATTCCAATTATTCCAATATATTATTTTAAAAAAATCAATTTTTCTATATTGTTCTATTAGTTATTATTTTAAAAAAAATCAATTTTTCTATATTGTTCTATTATATTATTATTTTTTAATTGTAATCTATATAAAGTTTTCTTTAAAAAAAATAAAATTAATTTGATTTGAACCCTTAAAACAATCCAAAATTACAAATAAGAATTAAAATTTAATAAGAAACTTGAATTCAATAGAAAATAAGAAAAATATTAAAAAAATAGCCTCCAATATTCAAAATAATGAAATAAATAGAAAAAAACAATTAAATTTAAAAAATTAAATTCAAAATGAAATAAAATTAGAAAAAAACCATAAAACCATACTTCAAGGAAAATAAAATAAGATAAAATTAGAAAAAAACCATACTTCAAGGAAAATAAAATAAGATAAAATTAGAAAAAAAACATACTTCAAGATAAATAAAATAAGATAAAATTAAAAAGAAACCTATACTTCAAGGTAAAATTAAAATTAAAAATTTAGGAAATCTAGCAAACCCCAAAAAAATTTTAAATTAAATACCCCAAAGTATAGCACAACATAATTTATTAAATAATAAAATTTAATTTATAAAAAATAAATTATAATTGATAATTATATTATGTAAATTCTTATTTATAAAACTTATTATAAGTTTAAAAAATAAAAATTGTTAAAAATAGATAAAATTGTAAAAATTGATGTTAAAAATAGTAAAAAAATCTTAAAATGGATAAAAATAGTAAAAAAATGTTAAAAATTGTTAAAAATTGTTAAAAATTGTTAAAAATGTTAAAAATTGTTAAAAATTGTTAAAAATGTTAAAAATTGTTAAAATAGTAAAAAAATCTTAAAATAGATAAAAATAGATAAAAATAGATAAAAATAAAAAATAAAAATAAAAAAATAAAAATAAAAAATAAAAATAAAAAAATGAAAGAATAAAATTAAAAAAAATAAAATAAATAAGCAAAAAGCTTATTTAAATCATCTTAAGTCTCTTTTTGACCTCTTAATCAATTCAGACGCACATGCGAATATAAGTAAAAGCAATATGCAAAGGACAGGCACATTAGTTCCATCCAATGCAAGTGAACGTTGGGCGCTTGCAGGCTCGTCAACATTTAAATTATATGCATTTGCTGATTGTGAAACTGCTGCAGATGAACTTGTACCGACAGTGTTTCCATCAAGGGAACTTGATTCTGAATCAAAACCGGAACCGTCTACATTGCTTTGAGCGCCAGATCCTCCATTAGGAGAATTTCCATTTACAACTGTTGAATTTGTATTGGAATTGGCATTTCCATCAGAATTTCCTCCACTTCCCCCAGCATTGGCATTATCACCTGAGGATGAGCCGGATGCACCTGAGCCAAGATCCGGATAATAATTGTCAACAAAGGTGTTGTTTGTTCCCCCTTCTGCATAGTATTCGCCATCATGAGGAGGAATCACATCTGCATGGTCAGTCAAATCTGTGTCCCTCAATACAGCCAAAGGATCAAATTCAATAGGTTCCTGATTTCTAAATGGATTTTCCATTTGCAATTCAGCGAAGATATTATCCCAATCAACATTTGTATTGGAATTCACCTTGTTTTTGCCCTCAGTTGAAAACTTAGGGCTTAAAGAATTTCTTGTAATCAGATTATGGCTGGACTGATATAGACTTACATCCCCAACAAATTGACCATATGCATTCAATGTATTGTTTGAAATCACATTATAATCGGAATCATAACCTTCAAGAACATAGTTGATTCTGGATCTTGAAATAACATCATTTCCATCAACACAGCACCTTATGGCACCTTCCAATATGACACCATAGCTAACATTATTTGAAATGCAGATAATCTTGTTTCTAAGCATTGAAGTGTTTACAGCATTATAACCTGCAATAAGACCTGCTGCATAATATGTGCCGTTAACAAAGATAAGATTATCCGTAAAGCTATTGTTTGCAGCAAACTGGTCCCTTTTGCCTGTCTCAGCACCTAAAACTCCCAAACCATAAAGATATGGGTCCTTGGCATTTACAATCACTTTATTATGATGAACATTGTTGAAGTTACTATCATAATAGAGATCTATTGCCACAATGGAGTTTGTTGATTCCTTGACAGCGGTATAATACTTGCTAAGGCCAGATGTTGCATTGATTTCATTATATGCCATCTCATTCCCGGAGGAATAGAACAATATAATTCCATAGGTCTTATAAACCTCAGGAATAAGCATTCCATCTGCCTCATAGTCATCTACACTAATGGAAGTGTCAACAAGAATATTTGATTCATAAGTGTGAGGATTGTCTGTACCATTTACTGAAATGGAGTTGTTTTCGATTGAATTATTATTTGAATCATAAAGCATTATTCCAAAGGTCAACTTATTTGCCTTGACCAAAATGGAATTGTTAAATATCTTATTTTCATTTGATTCTGAAACATATATTCCATATCCATTGTCAAAACTGCTTAAATTGATTTGATTATTGCAAACATTAACATTGCAAACATTATCAAGGGAGATTGCAAACCTGTGATTGTCCTTAATATTTCCCTTGTTTGCATTTATTATCCTAAATCCCTCAACTGTCACATTGTCTGACTCTATCTTAATTACAGAATCATAAAGGGTTGAGGAATTTGAAATAATCTTTACAGGACTGGATAGAATGATTCTCTTATCATAAAAATCCCCTTCAAAGATAAGGCAATCATAGGAATAATCCCTTGCAAGATATCCTTCATCATCAAAATAATCATTGAAATTGTCCGGATTTACATAATGGGTCTTTCCGATTACTGTAATCTTTGATGAAATCTGGGAGGACAAATAATAATCCTTTCCTTCAAAACTTATATTCAACGTGTAATTGCCGGGAATTTGACTAATTTCAAAACTTGCCTTTCCAGTCAAATCAGTGAATTCAACAGAGCTTGAATCAGGTAAATTCAATATTAAAGGAAGTCCTTCAATCGGATTTCCATCTGCATCACTTAAATAAACTTCCAAATGAGTCCCTCTAATGACAGTGTCGTTCAATATCACAATGGAAGTGGCTATTCCTGTAATATTGTTGTCAGTGGAGTTTAAGTCTGTATCATTAAGGCCTGTACCGTTAATGGTTCCATTAATGCCTGTACCGTTTAAGTCTGTTTCATTAAGGCCTGTACCGTTAATGGTTCCATTTATCCCAGTATTATTCAAATCGGTTTCATTAACGCCAGTGCCATTTGAATCGGTTCCATTGCTTGGATTAAGAGAGGAGCCATTATTGTCAAGAGTGTCATTTCTTTCAATTTCAGACAAATCAGTTAAACTTACCAAAACACCATTGATTGTATTGTTAAAGACTGCATAATGCTCAGGCAATATTGGATTCCTATTTGTGTATTTAGTGATTAGAATTGCATTGTCTGAATCATTTATACTTATATCATTGTCACAAATCAAGGTATAGTTTACCCTTCCCTGCAAAACAATTCCATTTGAATCTGAAACAATTATATTATTTCTGATTGTAGTGTTTTCAACAAGCCTTGATGTATAGATCTTGATTGCTGAACCCTTTACAACATGAATGGTATTGTTTTCAACAAGGGCTCCTGATTTTGTAAGATTGATTGCATTTGCAGAATATACATAAATTTCATTGTTTGAAATGACTGCCCCTTCACCAATGCTTGTAATTGCATTTGATTCAATTGAGCTTATGGTATTGTCAATAATTCTAATATTGGCACCGGTAGCTTCAATTGCCTGAACAAATCCCTTTTCATTCCAGTTTAAAACATCTGTCCTTTCTGTAGAGATATTGTTGCCTTGAACCAATACATTATTTGCATGGATTAGAACTGCCTCTTCACCACCTATATCACTGATGGTGTTATTTATTATTTCAGTATTGTCAAGCAATACGCTGATTGCATAAAATGCATTGCTAATCGTATTGTTTGCAATGACTGTTGTACCTTCCCCAGTTTCAGCCATCAGCTGAATAGCATAACAGTAGGAGTCATAGGTACCATTTTGACTGGTTAAATAATTATTTGCTATAATATTGTATCCTGACTTCAAGTCATCCAATGGATAAAAGTCACCATTACCGAATCCGCTATAATAAATCATGTTTGTATTATAGGTTTCAATGTAGTTGTCCCTTATTTCATTATAGGAAGAACCTGTCATCGGTATGGCAGATGCATGCAGGACAATAAGACGATTTGACAGGATTTCATTATGACTTGCATTTGACATCATTATGCCAAAGCACTTGTATTGACTAACTTGAATTGATGAGTTGACTATTCTGTTGTTTGAGGAATTTATAATGCTTATTCCTGAAAGATAATAGTTTTTAAGCCTTTCATTTGTATTGTTAATCCTGATATTTGACACCAATGTACCTGAACTTCCATCTACAAGACGAATGATACAGTTTTTTAAGCTGTCAAAGTCACTTATAGGAAGGATATTCAATCTTTTGCTAATTGTAAATACCTTATTTGAGAGATTTCCAATTCTGATTGTATCTCCATCGGATAAGGCACCATCTATTATTGCACCATTGGAATCAAAGTATTTCAAATAGCTTGACTCATCTATGACTATTTCATTTGAATCAGAAAGTTTTTTATTCTCTTTTTCCAAATCAGAAGAGAAACTTTCATCATCCAAACTGATTCCAGACATTTCCAAATCAGATTCCTTATTATCCAAATCACTTAAATTAGAACCATTTGAAGGATTTGAAATAAGATCAGAACCTTCATCTATAGAAATTTCCAAATCAGAATTTGAATTATCTGAAATTCCAACAGAAGAATCCAAAACGTCAGTTGAATTATCCATTAAACCATCTTCACCGTCAGCAAGATTTGCACTTACTACACTTAAAGACAAGAATAATATTAATAATAAAGCAAGAATGGAGGGCAATTGCACTTTATTCATATTTCACCTCCATTTAAATTATTATATTATAAATTTTCTTGGAAATTATATATAAAATTATCCAAAGGAGTTGAAAAAAACTAAAATTAAATTAAATTATATTGGAATAAAAAATAAAATAAAATTGAAGAAATGAATTAAAAATAGACTAAAAAAATAAAAAAGAATTAAAATTAGAAGAAAAATAAAAATAAATTTAAAATATAATAAAAATAATAAAAAAAGAACTAAAAAATAGACTAAAAAAAGAATAAAATATAAAAAAGAACTAAAATTGAATAAAAATAAAAAAAGAATTAAAAAGAATGAAAATCTAAAAGAGAACTCTTTAAAAATTTTAAAAATATAAAAATTTAAAAAAAAATTAAAAAATTAAAAAATTAAAAAATTAAATTAAAATTTTTAATATTTAGACATGAAATCCAAAACAGCATCAGATAAAACGTCTAAATTAGACAAGTACTCTTCATACCATCTGTTTCTAAGTTTAGAAATAACATAAGCAAGTGCACCGGATCCAATACCTACAACAGTTGTATCGAATGCAACAATCAAAGATTGGGACAATGTATTTACATCCCCGGAACCAAGTGCTGCAAGACCTGTACCTAATGGAATCAATGTTCCCATCAAACCAAGGGTAGGTCCGATACGTGTAATAATATCAGTTATTTCAAGGGATTTATCAGTTAAACCCTCTTCATTTTCAACCAATTTACGAGCAAAAGCCTCTCTTGTATTTTTACTCATATTTTCAGTGCTTGCTATCTTTGTTAAAACATCCTTCTGTACCTTAGGAAGTCCAGAACCAGAGATGATTGACTTTAAACCATCTATGGAATCAGCATTTGAAATGTCAATTATAATGTTTGAAACATCATCTGCAGAAACCTTGGTTCTTGAAGTGTATTCATAAATAAGACCTCCAAGTGAAACCACAACAACCACTACAAATATAAGCAGTATAATCACTACAGGTATTAGAAGACTTTGTGAAATTAAATTTAAACCAGTGGTTAAAAAATCACCACCAGGAATTGCCATTGCCAAAATAATCACCTTAAATTAATGAAATCAAATAAATAAGATAAAAAACTATCAAAAACCATGATAAAAAACTTATTAAAATCTAATAAATAAGATAAAAAACTATCAAAAACCATGATAAACTCTTTAAATCTTAATATTAATAATAATTTAATTAACCTTCAACAAGTAATGTTTTTAAACCAACCTATTATTTTTCCTTTTAATCAAATAACCTAATCCAAAGAATACTGCAAATGCAATTAGAATTAGAACCAATGATTCCAACGGCATTATTGTCAATTCAGTGGAAGGGTTTGCAAAGGCCTCAGCCATGTTTGGAATTATAAATCCCAAAACAAAGTAAACAAAGGCAAAAATGACCAATGAACTTCCAAAAATAACTGAATATTCAGATTTTATATAATCCTCAACAAAATCTGAGAATCTATAAACAAGAATCATTAAAATAGCCATGAGAATTGCCAAAACCAAGGAGGAGTTGACCATTGTCAATTCAATGCTAAAGTTTTGAGCTTGAAAATCAAAGCTTGGAGCCAATAGGGATGTTGAAATCAATAAGAGACTATATGATATTGGAACAAAATCAATGAAAAGCAATGCCTTTAGCAAATCTGTATATTCATCCCTTTGATTCCAAATAAAAAGGGTTAAAAATCCTAAAAGCAGGCAAAGCAATCCCATTCCAATATAATAGTAAAAACTATAGAATGTGGCATTTAAAACATCCATGTAACTATTTGACAAAAGCAAAATGATTGCAAGAATAATTATTGAGTAGATTGCTGAGACAATTAAATGCCTTTTAAATTCTATCTTAAAGAATTTGGAGATAAGTCCTATCTCAATTGATAGAAGCAAAATAGCCAATAAACTTATTACAGCAAATAGAGAAAATATTAGTTCCATTTTATCACAATTTTATTAATCAACAACTGAATGCCATTTATTTTTTTGAATTAGTCCTATTAATTGAATTTTCTTAATAATTGAATTAAATCCTATTAATTGAATTTATCTTAATAATTGAATTAATCATTAATTGAATTAAATCCTATTAATTGAATTTTCTTAATAATTGAATTAAATCCTATTAATTGAATTTTCTTAATAATTGAATTAAATCCTAT
>NZ_CALCYR010000018.1 GCF_937906425.1 uncultured Methanobrevibacter sp.
GTTTAAAAATTAAAAATTAAAAATTAAAAATTAAAATTATAAAATTATAAAATAAAATTATAAAAATATAAAACAAAATAATAAAAATTTTGAAAAGTTTTTAAAAACTTTTCAATTATTCGTTACTGGTTGGTAAGAAAGGGATCAATGCTTGAGCTAATTTGCTGATAGGCATGGTTTGAACCCAAACTCTTCCAGGACCTCTTACTCTAGCAAAGAATAAACCTTCGCCGAATAGGATGTTTTTAGCTCCTTTTACCATTTCTATATCAAAATCAACAGATTCATCCATTGCAGCGATATGTCCTGGATCTAAAAGTATGGTTTCTCCAGGTTCTAAATCGTGAACAATTACTTCTCCATCAATTTCCAAAAATACAGTTCCATATCCTGAGAATTTTTGAAGGATAAATCCTTCTCCACCAAAAAGACCTGTTCCAAGTTTTTTTCTAAGATGTATGTCAAGTTCTACACTGTCTTCTGCAGCAAGGAATGCATTTTTTTGTCCTATGATTGAACTGGAACCGTCTAATTTGATTGCTAAGATTCTTCCAGGACTGCAGGATGAAAATCCTATTTTTTGATTGTCTGATTGAGCAGTAAAGTAGTTTAAGAAGAGGGTATCTCCTGACAATGCTCTTCCAAGACCTTTTAAAAGACCTCCTCCAGTGTTGGTTTCCATCTTCATGTCAGAAGTCATGAATGCCATGGACCCTGTTTCATTTTTTAATTTTTCTCCTTTTTGTAAGGTACATACTACCATAGGGAAAGCTCCGCCTTCAATTTCATATTCCATTATATCACCTTTTATCAGTTGTTAATATTTTGTAGTTAATATTAAATTAATCTATTGATTTTTAATTCTTTAAATTTCTTTAAAAAACTTATAAAAAGGAATTGGGATTAGGTGCTTAAATATTGGGGGTGGGATTTAAAATAGTTTAAGGTGATTAAATATTGGGAGGATTTAAAATAAGTAAGGTCAGTAACAATTTAAAAAAGTTTTAATAAGTTTAAAATAAGTTTAAAATAAGTTTAAAATAAGTTTAAAATAAGTTTAA
>NZ_CALCYR010000019.1 GCF_937906425.1 uncultured Methanobrevibacter sp.
AAATAATAAAATCTTAGAACTTTATATAAATGAAGGAAATAAAAATAAAATAATTCAATTAAATAATAAAAGAAAAATAATTTCTGATGAAAAATTAGGAATTAGATTAATCTTAATAGAAGATAAAGATAATATAAATGAAGATAAAAATTATTTAGAATTAGATGATAATTTATTTAAAGATAATTACGATTATAGAAATAAATCTATATATATTTTATATTATCCAAATAAAAATAATGCTTCTATTTCATATGGTAAGAAGTATGAAATGCCTACTGCTAATGATGTTAATATTACTAATCAAAGTCAGTTTAGTGCATATTTCTCATTGTTTGCTAAAGCTGATGATATAGAAGATATCTATGGATTAGATAATAAATATTATCATGCACTTGTTACTGATTATATACTACCTGTTGGTACACAAATTACTATGATTGATTATGGTGTTGATGATACTAATCCAAACTTCTATTATTATACTGTTGATCAAACTTCATTCAATAGAGCTACTGCTGAGTTAGCAACAGATAATCAAGTATCCTATAAACTGAGTGATTTTATTAAGATGGGTAGTACTAGTACTGATAATAAGTATAATGATCAAGCAGCTAATGCGATATATTATGATGATAGTCATGGCCGAACGATTGAAGAGTTTATGTTTATCTTTGATTTTAAGGAAACTAATCAATCTGGTACTCATGAAGATAATCATATCTTATTTGAACTTCGTAATACTGAAGATAGATCTATGCTTACTGTACTAGGTATTCGTCAAGAACTAATGGTTTATAATTTATATGATAGTGGTAATACTGTTCTTAAAGGTATTTTAAATAATTTTGATGGTTATTTATATCAAAATAGGGCCAATACATTTAATTATGTTACTAGTGTTGGATATCAAGAAAATGAAAGTCGTTCAAGTATTATTGATACTAACTATGAAAGTAGTCCAATGGGTATAAATGTATCATTAATTGATGCTTCAGGTGAACAAGTAAGTTCAAGTTTATTAACAGGTACTACTATTAAGATAGATAATAAATATTACTTTGCTGATAGTGATGGAGTATGGCGTATTAATTTATCTGGAAAAGTTTCTAACTTAAATAAAAATGTTGAATTGATGAGAGGCAAACCAGAAACTGCCGTAAAGAAGCTGGCTATTCCAATCATGATATCAATGCTTCTAACAGCTTCATACAATATCATAGATGGAATATGGGTAGCTGGACTTGGACAGGCAGCAATAGCTGGAATAGGATTTGTAACTCCAATATTCATGATATTGAATGGAGCAAGTGTAGGACTTGGAAATGGTGCAACAAGCAGTATAAGCCGTTGTGTAGGAGCAAAGGATCATGAGGGAGCAAACAAATCAGCAGCTCATGCACTTCTTATTTTACTTATCGCCTCAATAATATTAACAATAGTTCTTCTTCTCATACAGGAACCATTGCTTAGAAGCTATGGTGCAAGCGGACAATCATTGGCTGAAGGAATAAAATACGGAACCCCCTTATTCTTAGGATTGTTTGCATTCATGTTTGGAAATGGTGGAAGCGGAATCCTTCGTGGAGAGGGAGATATGAAAAGGGCAATGTATGCAATGATAGTTTCAGTTGCCTTAAACACCCTTCTAGACCCAATCTTCATTTACATTCTCGGACTTGGTTCAGCTGGAGCATCCCTGGCAACAATCGTCAGTTCAATCGGAGCAGCCTCAGTCATTCTCTATTGGATTTTAATCAAAAAGGACACCTATGTAAAGGTGGACTTGAAAAACTTCAAATACGATTCAAAAATAGCCAGAGACATCCTTAAGGTCGGAATTCCTGCATCAATGGACATGTTGATGATGTCAATTGCAGTAAGCTTCTATCTGATCTTCATTTCATCAATTGGAGGAGAGTTTGGAATTGCCGCTTTCACATCAGGTCAAAGGTTATACCTCTTTGCAATCATGCCCCTTACAGCTATCGGCAGTGCAGTAGCTGCAGTTAGCGGAAGTGCATTTGGAGCAAGAAACGGAGATTACCTTTCAAGATCACATCTTTATGGAGTAAAATTTGGAATTGCATTCGGAACAGCAGTTACAATCATTCTTGTAGCATTTGCACCACAACTTTCAATGCTTTTTGCATACACTGAAGACACTGCAGCATTAGTTCCGGCAATTACGCAATTCCTTCAAATAGCTTGTTTATGTCTTCCTTTAACAGGAGCTGGAATGGCTTCAAGTTTCCTATATCAAGGAGTTGGAAAGGGAACTACAAGCCTTGCATGGACAATAATCAGGGAAATACTATTTACTGTAGCTGCAACCTACATACTTGGAATCGGATTGAATTGGGGACTTATTGGAATTTGGATAGGTTTAGCAACAGGCAGAATCCTTGCAAGTATTTTAAACTTCATATATGCAAGATACACAATCAAGAAGATTAGACAAGACTTGGACACATCAGTTTGAGATAATAGAAAATCTAAATTAAAATTCTGTCAAATTGGAATCAGACAGAGTATAAAAAATTAAAACGAATAATTCAAAAAACAGTTTAAGAATTTAATTTAGGTGAAAATATGAAAAAGGTAAAAATCACCGTTATTAGAAAAGTCAGACATGATGACTTGATAGAAAAGTATGAAAACCCATTAGAACATGAATGTACTGTGGAAGAGGGGGAAGTCTATATTGCAAATGGATGGGAAAAGCCTGAAAACTTCTGTGACAGTGCATGGGAAACAATTTCCCCCTTTGTTATGGCATTATCACATGGAGCAGAAGATCTCTATGACGGTTGGATGAAAAATAAAAAATCAGCCATGATTTCCTGCAATGACGGATTTAGACCAGTAAGCTTTTTACTTGAAACCCTAAAGGAAGAAGCAGAATAATTAAAATAAAAAGGTGCATAAATTAAAAAATTAATAAAAAAGAAGCAGTATAATAAAATAAAAAAGTCCAAAAAAGTAAAATAAAAATAAGAAAAATAGTAAAATAAAAAAGTGCAAAATAGTAAAATATAAAAGTGCAAAAAAGTAAAATAAAAATAAGAAAAATAGTAAAATAAAAAAGTGCAAAAAAGTAAAACATATAGGGATATCATGATTGACAATTATATGCCTCGCATAATAGATGAAGAAATAGAAAAATACTTAAATTTTATAGGTGCAATACTTATCGTAGGCCCCAAATGGTGTGGAAAAACAACAACCGGGGAAAAACATGCAAAAAGCGTGTTAAAACTTCAAGATGTAGACAACCATGAATCCTATATGATGTGGGCAGACATTAAGCCCTCCAAATTACTTGAAGGAGACAAACCAAGACTGATAGATGAATGGCAAATGGCTCCTGTTCTTTGGGATGCAGTAAGAAACAGTGTCGATGCATCAGCAGGATACGGATTATACATATTAACAGGCTCAACAGTAGTTGATGAATCAAAAATTATGCATTCAGGTACCGGCAGAATCCATAGATTATTAATGAAACCTATGAGCTTATATGAAAGTGGAGAATCAAATGGCAAAATTTCAATAATGGACTTATTTAACAAAAAGGAATTAAACATAGATGGAATTGAAAGTGATTTGGATATGGACAATCTTATATTTGCAGCATGTCGTGGAGGTTGGCCGGATGCAGTTAATCAAAAAAGCGATGAGGGAAAACTGTTAATAGCATATAATTATCTGGACAATATCTGTCAAAGTGAGATATCAAATGTGGATGGAATAAAAAGAAATCCTGATAGAGTAAGAACCTTATTGAAATCCATTTCCAGAAACAATTCAACATTAGCAAAGGATTCCACAATAATTGCAGACATAAATGCAAATTTTAAAGATATAAGTAAACCTACATATTACTCCTATATCGATGCTTTAAAAAGACTATTTGTAATTGAGGACATTGGCGGTTGGTCCCCAAATATCAAATCAAAAACATCTATGAGAACTGGGAATAAAAAAGTATTTATTGACCCTTCAATAGCTGTTGCTGCATTAGATTTAGCACCAGAAGCATTTAATAGTGCTGATGGATTAAAAACCTTTGGTTTTATATTTGAAAACCTGTGTATAAGAGATTTAAGCATATATACAAACAACCATGGCGGCAAAATCTCATATTATCATGACAAAAATGACTTGGAAATCGATTGTGTTGTTCATTTAAGAGATGGAAGATATGGTTTAATAGAATGTAAATTAGGAAGTTCTGAAATAGAAAAAGGAGCTAAAAACTTATTAAGAATTAATTCATTAATTGAAAAAAAAGAGGAAGTTAGAAATCCAAGCTTTTTAGCCATACTTACCGGAGGAAAATTTGCATACACAAGAAAAGATGGAATTAAGGTCATCCCAATAGCTTGTTTAAAATAGAAATAAAATTACTATAAAAAATAAAGAAAAAATAAAGAAAAAATAAGAAAAAATAAGAAAAAATAGAAAAAAATAGAAAAAAATAGAAAAAAATAGAAATAAAATTACTATAAAAAATAAAGAAAAAAGAAAAAATAGAAAATAAATTACTATTAAAAATAATAAAAAGTGCTATTAGGAAATAGCATCTTTCATGGATTTAACATAATTTACAAGAGGCTCTCTTGCATTTTCTCCATGTTCACCAATAATATTAACTATTGCACTTCCTACAATAACACCATCTGCTATTTTTGCAATGTTTTTGGCCTGTTCTGGAGTATTGATACCGAAACCTACTGCAGCAGGAACATCAGTAACTTCCTTAATATCAGACAAAATGGATTCTAAATCAGTTCTAATCTCACTTCTCATTCCAGTAACTCCCATTGAAGAAACAACATATATAAATCCACTTGCATCACCTGCAATCATCTGAATTCTTTCCTTTGAAGTAGGTGCAATCAAGCTAATGACATCTACATCATTTCCATTTGCATATTCAAGAATCTCATCCTTTTCATCATATGGCAAATCAGGGGAGATTATTCCGCAAACATTCAGTTCATTACATCTTTTAAAGAACTTTTCATAACCGTAATAGAATACTGGATTGATATAGGTTAAAAATACTAAAGGAACATCGGAAACTTCACGAACACGACTTATAGCCTCAAAAACATCATCAGTATTTGTACCATTTGACAATGCTCTTAGGTTTGCCTCCTGGATGACCGGACCTTCAGCTACAGGATCTGAAAATGGAATGCCGATTTCAACCAAGTCACATCCTGCCTCTTCCATTGCCAAAATGTATTCGACAGTCTTGTCAATTGTAGGGTCTCCTGCAGTTAAAAATCCGATGAAAGCCTTACCATTCTCAAATGCATCAGCAATTTTTATTTTCCTATCACTCATTCAAACACATCTCCTACAATCATTCGTATAATTCAACACCCTTATAACGGGCAATGGCTGCCACATCCTTATCTCCACGGCCGGAAACTGTAATTACAATAATGTCATCCTTATCCATATCCCCTGCAATTCTTAAGGCATGTGCTATTGCATGGGATGATTCAATAGCTGGAATTATTCCCTCTGTTCTTGAAAGGTATTCAAATGCCTCAACAGCCTCATCATCTGTTGCTGAAACATACTCTGCCCTTCCAATATCATGCAAGTGAGCATGTTCAGGACCGATTCCAGGATAGTCAAGACCTGCAGAGATTGAATAGACAGGAGCAATCTGACCGTAATTTCCCTGACAGAAATAGGATTTCATTCCATGGAAGATTCCAAGTTCACCCTTTGAAATGGTTGCTGCATGATATTCTGTGTCAATTCCCTTACCTGCAGCCTCAACACCAACAAGATGGACCTCTTCATCATCGAGGAAATTATAGAATGAACCCATCGCATTACTTCCACCACCAACACAGGCAATGACCATATCAGGCAATTTTCCTTCAAGTTCCATTAACTGTTCCTTGATTTCAGCACTTATTACAGCCTGGAAATCACGGACTATTGTTGGAAATGGATGGGGACCCATTGTGGAACCGATTACATAATGAGTGTCATCAACACGTGAAACCCATTCCCTAAATGCCTCATTAACTGCATCCTTAAGGACCTTGGAACCAGATGTAACTGTATGAACCTTTGCACCAAGAAGTTCCATGCGGAAAACGTTTAATGCCTGACGCTTAGTATCCTCTTCACCCATAAAGACCTCACATTCCATATCAAGAAGTGCAGCTGCAGTAGCTGTAGCCACTCCATGCTGACCTGCACCTGTTTCTGCAATTACACGGGTTTTTCCCATCTTCTTTGCAAGCAAACATTGACCAAGAACATTATTGATTTTGTGAGCTCCTGTATGGTTTAAATCCTCACGCTTCAGATAGATTTTTGCTCCGCCAAGGTCTTCAGTCATTCTTTTAGCATAATACAAACGGGAAGGCCTTCCTGCATACTCGTCCAAAAGGGCATTCAATTCATTAAGAAAATCAGGGTCTTCCTTAAAATGATTATATTGCTTTTCCAAATTTAAAAGTTCATTCATCAAGGTCTCTGAAATGTATTGACCTCCATGAATTCCGAATCTCCCTCTACTCATATAATCTCTCCACAATTAAAATAAAACACTTTTTCTTAAATTAAAATGATTTTTTAAATTAGAATATTTATTTAAATTAAAAATAAATCTAAATTAAATATTTTCTTAAATTATAATTTCAATATTTATGAAAAATGTACAAAAATAGTACATTAATGAGATAAATTAATCATAAAAATAATTTCTTATTTAATCTATATAATTCATTTAATATAACCATTGGCAATAATTCAAATCAATCATTAAATTCCCTTAGAATTTCTGAAACTTCCCCAATCAAACTTTCGTCCTTGAAGCCATTGATTTCAACACCGCTGCTTAAATCAACTGCAAATGGATTAAACTCCTCCATTGCCAATTTAAGGTTATTGCTGTTTAAACCTCCTGCCAAAAAGTATGGTTTCTTGAATATCTCATCAACTCCCTCAATCAATGTCCAGTTGAAGGTCTTGCCGGAGCCCTTTCCACTGTCCAACAATAGATAATCTGAAGCTGAAGCAGACAATTCAATTAATTTATTCCTTACAGATGAAATCCTTTCATCCTCTCCAATGGAATCATCAAAATCATCCCTAATCTCAACTGCATTGATTACAGGAATTTCACGCCCAGTTTCCTCTTTTGAGAGTGCCTTAAGCTTTTTAATATATTCCTCATCCTCATCACCATGAAGCTGAGCAATGCCTATTATATTCTCCTTAAAAAGATCAAGGATAAAATCAATTTCTTCGTTTACAAAAACACCCACAGGAGATATTTCATCATTTAAAAGGGAAGACAAATGAGAAGCCTCTTCCTTTGTAACTTTACGCGGACTTTCTGCAAATACAAATCCTATAAAATCAGGGCTGTACCTGTTTACCATATCTATATCCTCTTCCCGTCTAAGCCCACATATCTTAAGTTTAACCATAAAAATCACTTAAACTAACAAAACTACTCCACAAAAAACAAAATACAACTAAAAATCACTTAAATAAACAAAACTACTCCACAAAAAATAAAATACAACTAAAAATCACATTAAACCAAAAACTACTCTCTTCCATCAAGATAATTGATCATTTTAGCCTTATCCTCACTTTTCATAAAGAATTCACCAATCAAAACAGCATCTACATTGTTTTCCTTCAAGAGATCAATGTCTTCCTTGGTCTTGACTCCACTTTCAGATACAAAAATAACATCATCCGGAACTTCCTTTCTAAGATTTATTGCATTGGAAAAATCAACTGTAAAATCCTTTAGATTTCTATTGTTTACACCAATTATCCTTGCTCCAGATTCAATGGCTGTTTTAACTTCATCCTCATCATGAGCCTCAACAAGGGCAGACAAGCCAAGAGAATGAGCCAAATCAAGATAGGACTTAAGGGTTTTACTATCCAAAATGGAACAGATAAGAAGTATTGCGCTTGCACCGATTGTCTTTGCCTCATAAATCATGTATTCATCCACTACAAAATCCTTTCTAAGAATAGGAATCTCAACAGTTGAGAAAACATTTTTCACATATTGATTATTTCCCTTAAAAAAGAAAGGTTCTGTAAGAATGGAAATAGCTGAAGCCCCTCCAGATTCATATTCCCTTGCAATGCGAATCTCATCAAAACCATCCTCAAGTACAATGTCTCCCTTTGAAGGAGAAGCCTTTTTAATTTCACAAATATATGACATTCCATCTTTTTTCAATGCCTTTTCAAAGGGAAAATCATTATTAATCTCACAGGAAAGAGCCTTTTTCTTAATTTCTTCAAGCGAGCTTTCTTTTTTTAAATCTTCAACCCTTTCTCTGGTTTTTTCAGTAATCTTATCAAGAATCATTTTATCACAAATAAACTCAAATAATAAAAATTAATCTTATCAATAACAATTATCACAAAAAATAAACTCAAATAATAAAAATTAATCTTATCAATAACAATTATCACAAAAAATAAACTCAAATAATAAAAATT
>NZ_CALCYR010000020.1 GCF_937906425.1 uncultured Methanobrevibacter sp.
TCTTTCCCTACACGACGCTCTTCCGATCTAAAAAACAAATTTATAAGATTATTAAGATTTATAAAATTACTACTTATTTTTAAAAAAAGAATAACTAACTACTTTTAGAAATTAAAAAAAAAGAATAAATTAAAAAATAAATAATAAAATAACTAATTATTTTTAAAAAAATAACTAACTACTTTTAGAAATTAAAAAAAAGAAGAATTAATAAAAAAAATAAAAATAATTGAAAAAAATTATTTTTAAAAAAGCAATTTTTAGCTATTTTTGAAATACAATTAAATAATGAGATTTTCCTTGAGGAATGTCCTCTCCAGTGTCCGGATTTAAGGAGAATAAACTCATGCCATGTTCCTTAAAGATTTCTTCCAAGTCTTCTGGACTGCTTCTAACAGTTATAGGAGGACCATGTCTTGCTTCCTGTTTTTTATAATCCATAATAGCAAGTTTTCCACCAGGTTTAAGAATTCTTTTTAACTCTTCAATAGCATCATCCATTCTTCTGGTTGCCTTGAATCCATGCCATACATTGATTAAAAGAATAACATCAACAGTATCATCTTCAATATCAATTGAATCTGGAATGTCAGCGCATAATGGAATAAGATTTTTTAATCCTTTCTCAACAACAGCCTTTTGCAAGTCTTCAATGGAAGGTTCATAAATGTCAACCGCATAAATGGTTGCATCATCACCTAAAATTTCAACAGCCTCAAGTGCAGCATGTCCGTCTCCACATCCTGCATCCATAAATACTTCATCACCATTAAGGTTTAATTCCATAATAATATCATGAGCATTTAAAAATGATTCGCTTGACCTACCTTGAATCCTATGTCCATTAGCAGGTAACATGCCAGTCTTATTTGCCATCATATCCCTCCAATAAAATAAGTGTTTGAATTAACAAGTCATAAAATAATTAATGGTTTAATTAATTTAATAATATACCACAAATATTTAGATATTTATACTAAATATTTTTTCATAAAATCAGTAATTTTATCAAAAGGGATAAATTTGAGATTATCATACAAATCGCAATGATAAGCTCCAGGAATAATCAGTAATTCCTTATTATCCCCCTTTAATTTTTCGAAAGCTGTTTTACTGAAATAGAGCGAATGAGCTAATTCACCATGTATTACAAGAACAGCGTTTCTAATTTCATGAGCATATTCTAATAATTTAGTGTTCATCAAAGAAAGACTAGCAGTAGCAATCCATCCATCATTAGAATTTGCTGAATTTTTATGGTACCCTCTTGGAGTCTTATAATAATCACAATATTGTTTAAGGAATAAAGGTGCATCATCTGGGCATTTATCTGGTAGTCCTCCTGCTCTTTTATATGTACCCTTTTTATAATCTTCTATTCTTTGTTCACATAATTTTTTTTTAGTTTCATATCTTTGATCTTCAGTTGTCGAATCATTATAGCCTAAAGCAGTAAGTCGACTCATATCATACATAGTAGAAGTTACAGTCGCCTTTATTCTTGGATCTTGTGCTGCACAATTTAAAGCATATCCTCCCCATCCGCATATACCTATAATACCTATTTTTTCTGGATCTACATTTTCTTTGATTGATAAATAATCAACAGCAGCTGAAAAGTCTTCGGTATTTGCATCTGGTGAGTTTAAGAATCTTGGTTCTCCTCCACTTTCTCCCGTAAATGAAGGATCAAAAGCTAAAGTTATAAAACCTCGTTCAGCTAATTTCATGGCATATAACCCTGATGATTGTTCCTTTACTCAACCAAATGGACCACAAACTGCTATGGCTGGTAATTTTCCGGTTTGTTCTTTTGGCTCATATAAATCTCCTGCTAAATATATACCGAACCTATTATGAAAGGTTACCTTTTTATGGGTAACTGTATCAATTAATTCAAATTTTTTATCCCATTCTGTTGAAAGAGATCGGAAGAGCACACGTCTGAACT
>NZ_CALCYR010000021.1 GCF_937906425.1 uncultured Methanobrevibacter sp.
AATTTTAAAACAAAATTTTTTATTTTATTTTAATCTTCAGCCAATTTTAAAACAAAATTTTTTATTTTATTTTAATCTTCAGCCAATTTTAAAACAATTTCTTTAATTTCCTTACTTTTTGCATCTGTTTTTATTCCCAGTGGGCTGAAATGAGTTTTAACGGCTATGAAACCTTCCTCTTTAAGTTTGTCAAAGACCAAATCCAATTTCGGTGCACTGATTTTGAGATTTCTGCAAATCTTATGGATGTCATAGAAACTGGCAGGGGCATCTGCTTCAATTTTACAGGAATTTAACATTTTCAAGACCTTGTTTTTGGTGTTTAAGTCTTTAGTGTCTGCAATTTCAATCATTTCTTCAATAAATTCCCTATCCTGTATTGGTCCTAACCACATAGGTCCTGCATGGACAAGCTTTTCTCCACATTCGGGACAGGTTTCAGGAATTGCTGTAGCAAGTCCATTGCTTGTTGTTCTGTAAAGGCAGTTTTTGCAGTGGCTGATATATCCGATGTTTTTTAGGGATTCGTCTGTTGCCTTGGAGCCCTTTTTAACCTTCATGTACGTTCTCATATAATGTTCGCTGCTGTGGGATAATTTTACTTCAATGTATTTTTGGTATTTTGCAAGTGTGAGTGCAGCAAATCCTATAAGTATTCTAATTCCATTTTCATGATAATATTCGCTTTTATAAGGTTTTGCATTGTATTTGCGAATGCATGGTTCTGGATAGGTTCCGCTTAAGCAGGAAGTGTCTGTTGCAGTCAGGCAAAGAAGGGCATCTCTTTTGAAATTATATCCTGCAGAATCCACAAAGGGTGATGGGGTTCCAAATGGATCAATGTCAATCACATCAAATTTGCCCATATTGCTTCTTAATTCGATGTTTGCCTCTTTTTGGTCTATTGTTACATCAACATCATTTAATTCTGCATTTATTCTTGTAAATTCATTGGCCAATTCGCTAATGTCATTAATATTGACCTCATCAACACCATCAATTTCCTTTTTATATCTGATTCCTCTTATTCCACTTCCTCCAAAGAGATCGCAGATGTTTATTTCCCTATCAACCTCTTTTTGATAAGCCTGAAGTGCCAATATTGATGTGTCTCTATTAAATTCCATTCTTGGATTATAAAAAACAGGAGCATCTGAGGAGACTTTATCAAAATCAGGGAATTTAATTTGAACATTGCCCTCTTCAATAATTTTTAATTCATCTTCACTATACTCTTTTATTTCCTTTTTGGAATAATTATTGTTATTTTCCATTTTATCTCCTTATTTCATTTTTTATAATCTGTTAAATTGATTTATTAGTTTTTTTTAATAATTAAAACAATTTAAAACTTTATCATTTCTTTCTTTTATTATTTTTATTATTTTTTAAACATTTTGATTGTAAAGTTTATATTTTTTAGTTTAAATTTTGCTTGTAAAGTTTTAGTTTTGTGATTTTAATTTTTAAATTTAAAAATTTTGCTTGTAAAGTTTTAGTTTTGTGGTTTTAATTTTTTAGTTTAAAATTTTGATTGTTAATGTTTAGTTTTGAGTTTTTATTTTGCAAATAAGTAAAACTAATATAATATTAAAAAGTAATATTATACTGATAAAGATTAAAATATGATTTTATATTGATTTTTTATAATTTTAATTTACTTAAATATTGATATTTTTATATTAATTTTTAATTAGATATAAATTTTAATAAATTTATTGCTAATATTTTGTTTTTATTAATTTATATTAAATTTAAGAATGAAAAATTCATTTTTAAAAATATTTCATTTTTATTTAAAATTTAACTAAAAGTTAAAATTCATTTTTAAAAATATTTCATTTTTATTAAATTATTATTTTAAATTTATTAATTGGTTTTATCATTAGGTGAAAAATATGGCGGATATTAAAGTTTCAATAGCTAGCCCTGTTATTGAAAATGAAGAGATTAATGCAGTAATTGAAGTAATGAAATCTGGTATGATTGCACAAGGTCCAAAAGTAATCGAATTCGAAAAGGAATTTGCTGACTTTGTAGGTGCTAAATATGGTATAGCTACAAATTCTGGAACTTCTGCATTACATGTGGCTCTTTTAGCTGCTGGAATTGGTGAAGGTGATGAGGTAATTACAAGTCCATTCACATTTGCAGCAACTGGAAATTCTATCTTATATACTGGAGCTCGTCCTGTTTTTGTAGATATTGATGAAGAAACCTTTACATTAGACCCTTCAAAAATTGAAGAAGCAATTACTGACAAGACAAAAGCAATTTTGCCTGTTCAATTATATGGGCAATCTGCAGATATGGATCCTATTATGGAAATTGCAAAAAAACATGATTTGGTAGTTATTGAAGACGCCGCTCAGGCTCATGGTGCTGAATACAATGGTGTAAAAGTTGGAAACCTTGGAGATATGGCTTGTTTTAGTTTTTATCCTACTAAAAACATGACTACAAGTGAAGGTGGAATGATTACAACTAATAATGAAGAGTTTGCAGAAAATGCAAGAGTTTATAGAGCACACGGTTCTAAAACCAAATATCATCATGAAGTTTTAGGATATAACTTTAGAATGACTGATATAGGTGCAGCTATTGGTCTTGAACAGCTTAAAAAAATAGATTCCTTTAATGATAAAAGAATTGAAAATGCAAAATACTTGAATGAAAAATTAGCTGATGTTGAACTTATTGAAACTCCTGTTGTAAAGGACGGATATAAGCATGTTTATCATCAGTACACCATTAAGGTTAAAAATGGAAAAAGGGATGAACTTTCTGAATTCCTTTTAGAAAATGGCATTGGAAATGGAATTTATTATCCAATTCCTTTATACAATCAAGTTTTATACACTGAAATGGGTTATGACCAAAGTCTTCCAGTAACTGATGAAATAGTTGAAGAGGTTTTATCCTTGCCTATTCATGCTAAATTAACTAAGGAAGATTTGGATTTAATCGTTGAAGTTATTAAAAAAGCAGACGAAGAATTAAATTAGTATTTTTAATTTAATTTTTTCTTTTTTTATTATTCTATTTTACAATTTTTATTATTATTTTTATTTAACAATTTTTATTATATCTTTACTATTTTTTCTTTTTAATTTTAATTTTAATTTTAATTTTAATTTTAATTTTAATTTTAATTTTAA
>NZ_CALCYR010000022.1 GCF_937906425.1 uncultured Methanobrevibacter sp.
AAAAGGTTTAAATTATAATTTTAAAAATTATTAATAGATTATTTGGATAATTTATTTCTTATTTCAATTAATGAATTATTATTGTTTTTTTCTTATTAATTGGAATAATAAATAAATTTTTTAAAAATTTATTTAATTAACTTTATGATTATGCTAAAATCATCAGTGATTTTTAGATTTTAATCAATTATTGAATTATATTTATCTATTATGTAATTTCTTTAATCTTAATAAATTAGAATTTTTGTAAATTTTCTAATGATTGAAGAAATAGCTGTTGAAATTCATTTAATGGAGGATAAGTTTTGAAAAATAATAAGATTTTATTATTGTTTTCTCTTATACTTTTGATTATGGTTAGTTTGTCTGTTGTTTCTGCATCAGATAATTCCATATTGGGAGATTCTAATCATGCCTTAGGAGAAAATGATAATTCCTTAAGAATTAGTTCTTATTCTTCTTTAAAATATTCTTTAGGTGATAGTGAAAGTAATGACTTAAATGATGGCATTGATTTTGATGGTGCTAATTTAGATGGTGCTGATAATGGTTCTAGTGGTGCTGATGATGTTTCTCTTAATGGAACTGATGATAATGAGAGTAATAATGAAAGCAATCTCAATGAAACTATAGACTTTTCTAATAGGTCTAATAATCTATTTTTAGTAAATTCTGAAAACTTTTATATTTTCTTTGATGAAAATAATGTCTTGAGAGAAATCTATGGTGGATGCACACTTGTATTCGAAGGTAATTTCACAGATATGGATACAATTGAAATCGCTTATCCTTACACTCATATAGCAGGCAGAGATGCATTATTCAATAACACTGCACTTTGTCTAACTGCTAATGATATAGAATTGGCTGATATTCAAATGGTTCTTGATAAGGATCTTTCTGATAACGATAATGCAGCCCTATTAGTCTTATCTGATAACATTGCAATAAACAACATTTCCCTGAATTATACAGTTCCAAACGCGACATCCGGATTTTTAGTTTATAGTGAAGATATAGGAAGAAAGCTTGAAAACTTATCAATAATTAACAGTTCCTTTAATTTCACTGGAAACAATCTCTATGGCGGATGGGACTATGGCATTTTCTTGGATAATACTGATAATGCCTTGATTTATGGCAATAGGATAGATTCATATATCCCTTTACGTAATGTGGACTGGGGTGCTGAAATCTATGGTGGTATCAGTATGGATGCAGTTGCAAGTATTGCAGTGCAGAATTCCAATTTCCTAAGATTGTCTGGAAATGAGATAAATACCTATGTCACTGAGGGTGCTGGAGGTTATCCTACCTTGGATTCCATTATGTTCTATAATTGTAAAAATATTACAATTGACCAAAATGATATTTATCTTGAAGACATTGACAGTAAGGAAGGAAAGAACAATTATCTCTATGCATTGGACTTTTATTTCTGTGATGATGCGACAATTGCAATGAATGACATAGAAGTCTTTACTACAGGAGGTAGGGCAGGAGAAGGAACTGCATACCCTATACAGATTAATGGGCCAGCAAACAATATGAAAGTGGCATTCAATAATCTTACCACCTTTAACTTTGGTCCTAATTGCGGTATTTACTCTGAAAATTACTATGGTGACACACATATTGATATAATCAGCAATTTCATCAATGTCACAGGTCTTGCAAGTACCCATTACTTTGCTCTTGTTGCAGGCATTGAAGTTCAGGACACCAATGACAGAATTTGGAACAACACCATTATTGTAAACAATTTAGGAAATTATAGTGCAAACAACAATATTTATGGTATAAGCTACACCCAGAATACTGGAGGCAATCACAGTTATAATATCCAATACAATAATGTTACAACCAATGGTTTATATGCCGTTGAATTGAAAGGTTCAGATTCTGTAGTTACCGATTCAATTATTTCAAATAATGTCTTAAACACTGCTGTAACTAGCGGTAATCGTGCAGTAATAGTTGATGGTAATAAAAAGAATGTTACCATTCGTAATAATACTGATGGCACATTTAAAAATGTTCTTGATGAAAACAATTATCCTGAATGGCTGAAAAACTTCTTGGTAAACACCAATGTTGAGACTCGCGATTTTAAATGGGTCACGGAAGCTGTAAGCAATGCATCTAACGGTACTGGCTTTGACAATAAATCTGGTAACAATACTGGTTTGGATGATTTAGGCGGTAATGACACCATAGGCAATAATACAAATGGAACAGATTCATTGATAGAGAATAATTCTACAGGAAATGGTACAGGAAACGGAACAGAAGGAAATAGTACAAATCCAAGTCCTATTAGTGGAGGAAGTGGGGATGGCAATAACACAGATGCCGATTCCACAGATGATACTAATTCCACTGGTCCTTCAGATTCAGACCCTACCAATAACACTGATCCAGAGCCTATAAATAATACTGACCCAAATCCTATTAATAACACTGATTCTAAGCCTGTAAATGATACTGAAGATGATAATAAGACAGACCCAGAACCAATGAACAATACAGAGCCTCAGCCAGTAAATAATACAGATCCTTTACCAGAAAATCCAGTTGAACCTGTAAATAACACTGATTCTGAGCCTGTAAACAATACAGAACCAGTTAATCAGACAAATTCTACAGAGCCTATCAATAACACTGAGATTGAAAATCAGACTAATGCTACAGAGATAATCGATAACAATACAAACCAGACTGTAATGGAAGATGATAATTTAGACCCTAAAGAATCTTATGATGCTACTCAAGATGAGAAGGAGTCACCAAGCGATGATGATGAAAAGTCTAATCCTGGTGATTCTGGTGATGAATTAGTTAATTCTGAAGATCCAAGTAATCCTCAAGATTCTCAAGAGAATCAAGAAGATTTTAATGAGGAAAATAAGGATTCTGAGGATACTACTAATCCAAGCAGTCCTAGAGTTGGGGACTCACATTCAGATTCTGCTTCCAGTCCAGGGTTAAGTGGTGCATCTGCTTCCAATAATGCTTATGAATTGGATAAGAAGGTGGAAGATGTCATTACCAAATCCGTAGATTATGTTTCCCTTGCAGGAATTTGTATTGCTGCTCTATTATTGATTTTAGTCGGTTATAAACATCAAAAGGATATTGAAGAAGAAGACTAAAAATTTAATTAAAGGGTTAATTGAATTTTTAGAAAATATCTTAATCTTGTTTTAAGTTTTTCTAAAATAATTCATTTATCCTTTTTTATATTTTTTAAGGTGTTCCCAAAAACCTATTTTTTGAAAAATTTTTTATTTTTTCTTTTTTTAAAATCATTTATTTTGAATATTTTTAATTATTTTTTCCTATTTTTGTCTTTTGAATTTTTAAAATTTTTAGATTTTAATCAATTTAGCCTATTTTTAACATTTTATAAATTTTCCTTTCTTTTCTATTTTTAAAAAATAATTTAAAGCAATGAAAATGTTTTTGGAGGAATAAATATTACATCTCCTTCCTTTTCAATTGAATCGGTCTGATTTGAAATTACTATTCCATATTCTGCATTTAATTTATTAATTCCCTTTTTGATTTGTTTATTGTCCTTTTTGCCCATTCCCACTTCGATTGGAATAGGGTTCTGGAAGTGTTTTTGAAGGATGAAATCAACTCCTCCCTTCTCTGCATCATAATATATGTTAAACAATGGAAACTCTCCATTATATGATAAATTATACAGGCTGGAAGCAACTAAATTCTCTAATAGGATTCCTTCATAATCCCTTTTTTCAAAAATTGTGTTTCCGAATTCCTCATTTATTGCATTTTTTATACTTGCTGTTGCTAAATAATATTTCCATTGTTTCTTTATTCTTTTTGTGGCTCCTCCATAGGCTTCCCAGTGGAAAACCAGTTGTGTTCTTTCCAATGTGGAAAGAATTGAATTAACCTTACTCTTGCTGGTATTTAGATTGGCCGCAATTTTTCCCTGACTTATTTCTCCAGGTTTTTGTGATGCAAGGAAAACAAGTATTCTATATGTGTAATTCCTTAGGTCATTTGTGAGATTATATTCAGTTGCAATGTCCTGAGAGACTATTTTGGATATGGTTGACCATATCTCATTTTGTATAGTCTCTTTTGACCTTTTATTTAATGTTGATGGAAATGAGCCGTATTTAAAGTAATTGTCCCAATCTGATGAGTTGTAATCCCTTAAAGCAATCAAGTCATTTTTTATTTTTTCTTCCTTTTGCTGGGCTTTTTCGTATTCTCCATTTAGGATTAAGTTTTTTAAGTCATTCCTTATCTCTGTATGATAATCATATTTCAATTTTAAGTGTTCTGTGTAGTTTAAGGGTAATACTGGTCGAACTGTCAATCTTCTTGCAGCATCTGCATTAAAGTCAAGATGCAATGATGAGGAACCGGTTATGAGTAAAAAGATATTTGGGGTTTCATCATAGATCAGTTTTCCATTCAATGCCCAGTTCTTGTCATAATGTGCCTCATCTATTAAGAGGAATATTGCTTTGTCCAATTGGAGAATGCTGGTATTGTGGAATTTTTCTAGGAATATCTCTAATGTGTTGTAGATATTCACATCACCCATTGCATGTAATTTTTCACAGGAAATGTATAATATCTCATTTGGATTGATGTTTTTTTCCTTTATCAGATATTCGTATGTTTGGTAAAGCAATGTTGTTTTTCCCACTCCTCTTAGTCCTGGCAGTGAAAAAAACCTTTCTTCACTTTCCAAATCTAAAAATGCATCTATCATTTCTGTTATTTTATAATAATCATCACGTTTATTGTATTTTTTATTATCTTTTCCACTAATCCTGCTATTTATTGTTGATGGAAAATTTAATAATTGTTTAGTGAGATAATTCTCAATTGTTTTTTTCATGTAATCACTAGCTATTGCTGACATATATTTTAGTATATTTTTCTTTGTTTATATATGTGTTCTAGATTTAGAACGATACTTTATAAATAGATGTTCTAAATTTAGAACGATTTTTATAATTGGATGTTTTTTTTGATTCCTTGTAATTTGATTTTCTAAATCTCCAACGATTTTTTAATTGGATATTATAAATTATCGGTTCTTTGTAATTTGATTTTCTAAATTTAGAACGATTCCTAAATAAATATGGATGTTTTATCTTTAGAAAATATGCATATATTTTAATTTATTAGAGTATTATTAAGCGAATTTTTTTTGATTTAATTATTTTTCTTCTGCTCTTTTTTTTTCAATTGATTTCAATTAGGACATCTTTCTCATATGCCTATTGGTTTTATATTTAAAAAAGCTTTTTGAGAGCATTTGGAAAGTATTTGCCATGTATGGTTTACTATTTTTTAAAACAACAATTTTTATAATTTCTAATCCTTTTTACTTTTTTTAGTTAACTTTATATATTATGTAATACATACTATAGTATGTTGTATAGTCCCGTAGGGTAGTGGTAATCCTTCTAGGCTTTGGACCCGGAGACGGCGGTTCGACTCCGCTCGGGACTATTTTTTTATGGACCTTTGTTATAACACTGTTATATTCATCTTTTTTATTGTTATTTTTTTTATTTTTAACTTTTCACTATTTTTTAAATTTTAATAAGAATTTTTATTTTTCACTATTTCTTTAAATTTTAAAAAAAATTTTCTATTTTATTTTTTTCCGTTTTTAATAAGAATTTTTATTTTTCACTATTTCTTTAAATTTTAATAAAAATTTTCTATTTTATTTTTTTCCGTTTTTAATAAAAATTTTTAATTTTTTACTATTTCTTAAATTTTAATAAAAATTTTAACTTTTAACACTCTTTTTGAATTTTATTTTTTTAATTAATTTTTTTAGAATTATTTTCTATTTCACTATTTTTAAAAATCATTATTTTTTTGTAAAATTTCAATTTAAAAGCAATATTCTATTATTTTCATAAAATTTAATTTAATTAGGTTTTTTTTAATAAAATAATAGAATATTTGCTCTTATTTGTCGATTTTAAGGGAATAATTTATATATTATGATGGGCTATGTAATATTTAACATATAATATTTTTGAGGGGGATTTTTTATTATTAAATCAAGATTGGCTGTTTCCATGGGAAAATTGTCCTTTTTAATTGCTAGGCGTTTAGGTAAAAAGGGCACTGCACTTCCAGGTAAGGTGGCCTTAACATTTGATCCGGAATTATTGGCAAGACTTGGAAAAAAATGTGACAGGATTGTATTCATCACAGGAACCAATGGCAAGACAACCACCAGCAATCTTTTAACTCATGTTTTAAAGGGTGCTTATGATGACGTATTATCCAATCCAAATGGTTCAAACATGATTCAAGGAGTTTTAAGTCCATTCATTACAGATTCAAAAGACCACTATGATCTAGGTGTTTTTGAAGTTGATGAAGGTTCAGTTCCTATTGTTTCCCAATTCATCAAGCCGGATTACTTTATCATCACTAATTTCTTTAGGGATCAGTTGGACAGATATGGTGAGGTTGAAAAGGCAATAAAGATGGTTCATGATTCCATTTCTCCTGAAACGGTCTTGATTATTAATTCAGACGAACCTTCCCTGCTTCGTTTTGATGATTTGCCAAATAAAAAAATATATTATGGATTTGCCATGACCAAATTTGCAAGAGATGAGATAAATGTGGCAGAATCCATTTTCTGTCCCAATTGCGGTGGAAGATTAAGCTATGAATATATCCATTATGGGAATGTAGGCAAGTTTTTCTGCAAATCTTGTGGCATTAAAAATCATGAGGCTGATTATCTTTTGGACTCTTTGGATTTGAATGATGCCCTTTATGATTTTAAGGTTATTTCCAATCCATCTGACCATGATTATGTCTCAAACCTTTTGGGTTTGTATAACTTATACAACACCTTAGGGGTTATAAGCCTTGCAAGTGAAATGGGTTTAAGTCATGATCTTATTTATGAAAGATTAAATGATTTTGAATACCGATTGGGCAGAATGGAAATATTTCATTTTAGAAAAAAGGACATTGTTTTGGTTCTTTCCAAAAATCCTGTAGGATTGTCTGAAGTATTCAGCACCATAAGCTATGATGAGCATGAAAAGTCAGTGATGTTTATTTTAAATGACTATGCCCCTGATGGAAAGGATGTTTCATGGATTTGGGATGCTCATTTTGAGGAGATAGCAAATATTCCAAATCTTAAAAGCTTTTATTGTGTAGGGACCCGTGCAGAGGATTTGGCCTTAAGGTTAAAGTATGGAGGGATTGATGAAAGCATTTTAAGAATCTATCCTGCAAAGGACCAGACTGACATTAAGGATGCACTTAATTCCATTTTGGAGGAAGATTTTAAATCCTATGTGATTGGAACATTTACTGCAATGCCTGAAGCACGTAAGATTCTTTTAAAAAGAGAATCCCAAGGATTTTAATTAGAAGTTTAATTGTTTAATAAGGGAATCTCAGGTTTTTAATTAGAAGTTTAATCGTTTAATAAGGGAATCCCAAGGATTTTAATTAGAAGTTTAATTGTTTAATAAGGGAATCTCAGGTTTTTAATTAGAAGTTTAATCGTTTAATAAGGGAATCCCAAGGATTTTAATTAGAAGTTTAATTGTTTAATAAGGGAATCTCAGGTTTTTAATTAGAAGTTTAATCGTTTAATAAGGGAATCCCAAGGATTTTAATTAGAAGTTTAATTGTTTAATAAGGGAATCTCAGGTT
>NZ_CALCYR010000023.1 GCF_937906425.1 uncultured Methanobrevibacter sp.
AAATATATAAATATATAAAATAAAATTTTTTAAAAATTTTAAAAAGAATGAAATAAAAAATGGCTTAAAAATCCAATTCTTATTAAAAATGCCTTAAAATGAGAAATAAGACTAAAATATTTAAATAAATAATAATAAAATTTTATATAAATAAAAAAAATAATGCAAAAAAAGGATTTGAAAATTATGGCAGAAAATAAAAAAAGAATAATATTCGGCATTTTATTTATAATATTAATTCTTTTTAGCCTAAATGCAGTAATGGCAACAAATATAGGCTCAAGTGATTTGAATTGCAAAGATAATTATTCAATTGAAGAAAAGACCGATAATATACATTTAATCAATTCAAATCAGGAATTAATCAAAACTGATGAAAAAACAATACTGAAAGAAAGTGAATCTGCAAGCAATTCAAGTCAAACAAACACAACAAACACAACAAACAATTCAAGCCAAACAAACACAACAAACTCAGACCAAACAAAAGCAAAGGCAAAGACAACAATTAAAACAAGCAACCTAACAGCTGCATACAAATCAAAAAGCTTTACAGCCCAAATACTGGATTCCAATGGAAGCCCAATCAGCAATCTTACAATTCTATTTACAATCAAAAATCACACTTACGAGAAAATAACAGATTCAAATGGAAAGGCAAGCCTTGCAATTAACCTAAATCCTGGAAACTATTCCATAATTACCCAATTCAAGGGAAATGAAAACTATAAATCATCCAAACAGACCAATTCAATAACAATTAAGAGGAAAAAATTAGCTCTTGATACTGGCAATCTTGTTAAGAAATATGGAAATTCCGATTCATTCAAGGTGATTTTAAAGAACAATGGAAATCCTGTAAGCGGCGTTAAAATTGCATTGACCATAGGATCACATACTTATTGCAAGAGCACAAATTCAAAGGGAATTGTCACATTGGCAATAAATCTAAAGATAGGAAAATATCCAATCAAATCCTCAATTTATAAAAGTTCATGCTATTATTCAAGCACATATTCAAACAATGTCACCGTCAAAAGCCAAAACCCATATAATTTGACTTGTCTTAAATGGGGATCAAAGGGAGACATCACTAAAAACAAGGCATTATACAAAAATCTTGTAAAGTCAT
Organism: uncultured Methanobrevibacter sp.; assembly: GCF_937906425.1. GTDB lineage: Archaea > Methanobacteriota > Methanobacteria > Methanobacteriales > Methanobacteriaceae > Methanobrevibacter. The sequence goes on from NZ_CALCYR010000023.1 coordinate 1,133, forward strand.
CCATTACAAGCGCAATAATAAACACATGCAAAAATGGAACTCCATTGATACAATTTGGCAACGGCAGCGGCAAAAAGGTCCTTATCCTTGCAGGAGTGCATGGCCATGAACTTTCATCACAGGCAGCATGCTTTAAGCTGATAAACTCAATATACAATTCAAAAAAGAAAATAAATGGAACAGTTTATATAATCCCTGTCCTCTGTCCGAAAACAAGTGCGGCAAACATAAGGTATTACAATAATGTCAATCTCAATTCAGTTGCAGACAAGTCAGGAACATTGTCATATAAGCTTGTAAGCTATGCACAAAAACTAAAAGTTGATGCATTGGGAGACTTCCATTGTACAAGACCTGGTGGAGAGCCTGGAAAAAACATTGCAATGGGAACATACAAACCGCAAGCTGAAAGCGCAAAGCTTGCAAAATACATTTCAAAAACAACAGGATACTCATATAAGATATACAATATTGCAGGAGAGGAATATCCTGGAGCAGTGGAGGACGTCTGCAACATTAAGGGAATTACTTCAGTTACCTGTGAGGTAATCACTCCACATGGAACAATAAAAAGTGGAAGCATAAGCAAATCATATAATATGATGAAAGCACTTTTAAAGTATTACGGAATTGCAATTTAGGTTATACTTTATGAAATCATCCTGCATGAAAACTTTTAAAGAGCTTAAAAAATAGGAAACATAAGAATCATAAAAAATTTTTATTTTAATCATGTATTGCATATATGCATATAGCATATGGTGCATGCAATTAAATAAAAATTAAAATCTGAAAACATGAAGCAAAATAAATAAAAAAAGAATCAATTAAATCAACAATTATAAGAATAACCATTAATTTAATCAAAGACAAAAATCAATTTTCCACCATAATCAGCTTACCCGTTGCAGGATCCTGATAAACCTTACCCATCTCAGTATAACCTTGACCGGTACTGTTAGAAATATCCGGAGTGTCATTCAAAACCTCACCCTGATCAATCTCACTAACATCCTGCTGCATCTGATCCTTAACACTAGTATCAGGATCAAGCATAGCACTCATATTCCAAGAAAGAATAGCAAAAACAAGAAAACCCACAGCAATAACCAACATGGCATCAACCAAATTACTGGTACCAGCCATAGGATCCTCCTCAACCCTAGAATCCAAACTCTTCCTACTACGAACCATAAAAAAAACACCATCCATTACAAAAAAAAAGAAAACTCAATGCCCAATTCAATCCATAACATCCAAAACCGCATCAGTCAAAACATCCAAATTAGCCAAATCATCACTATACCAAGAAAGACGAATCTTACCAATAACATAACACAAAGCACCGGAACCAATACCAATAATGGTAGTGTTAAAAGCAACAGTCAAGGAACTGGCCAAAGTATTAATATCACCAGCACCTAAAGCAGCAAGACCAGGACCCATAGGAATCAATGTACCCATCAAACCAAGAGTAGGACCAATACGAGTAATAATATCAGTAACACGCAAAGTCTTGTTAATCCTCTTCTCCTCACTCTCAACCAACTTACGAGCATAAGCCTCACGAGAAGTCCTCTTCAAAGAACCGGAATCAGCAATCTTCAAAAGCAAAGCCTTATGCCTAGAAGAAATAGCAGAAGAAGAAATAACACCACTCAAATCATCAGGACACTTATTAACATTAAAAATCAAATCCCCAACAGCATTCACACCAACCTTATCACGAGAAAAATACTCACGAACCAAAGAACCTAAAACAATAACAGAAATTGCAACAAAAACAAGCAAAATCAACAAAACAGGAATAGACAAACTCTGAGAAATAATATCCATAGAACCAGTAATCAAATCACCATAAACCATAAAAAAACCACCAACCAAAACATAATAAACATATATAAAAAAAATAAACATGAATAAATTAAAAACTCCTAAAAATTCATAAAAAAAAATAAACTAACTAATTAAAAACCATAAAAAAACTTTAAATAAACTACTAAAAAAAAACACTATAAAAACTTTAACTAAACTACTAAAAAAAACATAATAAGCATAAAAACTTTAAATAAGCAAAACAAACCATAAGAAAATTCTAAAAACTCAAATAAAAACTCCGAAAAACACAAATAAAAACAAAATAAAACTCAGAAAAAACTCCAAATAAAATCTTTTTTAAAAAAAAAACAACATTGAAAAAAATAAATAAAAAGAAGGAAAAAAACTTTATCCCTCCTTTTAAGAAAAGAAAATTTTTTTTATTATTATATTTTATTCTTCCTCCTCATCATCCTTTCTTCTCAATCCAAGAAGGAACAATAAAATCACCAAAATTGCAATGATTAACTTTAACTCAATATTGCTTTCACTGATATCAATCTGCTTTTTAACCTCATAAGCCTGAATGGTCTCACCATTACCGGCATCAGAACCACCGGCAGTAGCACTGTCCATAGAAGCACTCTCAGAAGATGAATCATCACCAACAACAGACTCACTAACAGCAGCCTCACTAACAGAAGACTCGCCAACATCACTGGTAAGATCCTCATCAACAACAGAATTCTCAACCACAACATCACCGGAACCGGTAAAACTTACATCCTCAACCACAACAGGATCAGATGAAAAATCATCCACCTCCTCTGCAGGCTCAACAGAATCATCAAACTCATCTGCCAAAGGATCACCATTATCAGACTCCGGACTGGAAGAAGTCTCATTAGAACCAAAACTGCTAGTGTTGCCATCACCAAAATTACCAGAACTGCCATTGCCATCACCAATGCCAGTTCCAGAACCATTGCCGCTGCCCTGACCATCACCAGAACCATTACCATAACCAGAAACATCAGGGACAACAGGCACAATAGGCACAACAGGATTAAAATCATACTCCGGAGGAATCTTAGGAATCACAGGATCCGGATTATCATAAGCCTCACCCTTTTCAAAACCAGGATCAAAAGCACGATTAGAACTGTTATAGCCCTCAGTAATCTGAATATCAAAGTGGGCGGATTTACGAATTTCACCAGAGATTATAGCTTCAATATCACTGACAGCCATCGCAACATCAAACTCCGCAACAGCAGAATCATTGACAAACTTAACAGTCCTATTAAAACCGCCAGTGGTGAAAATCACATCAAACTCAGGAATCTCACTCAAGTAATGATTGTCTAACCTGTTGATTAATCTTAATCTGAATGTTGCATCACCAATACGATCAATTACAAGATCAACCTTACCTTCATGGTAACTGGTAGCGCCGCCAAAATCAGTTAAACTGTAACTTGATGAACCATCCATCAGATTATAACCATAACCGTCACAGCCCGCATCAATATAACCGCAATACTTCCTTGCTTCCCATGAACGGTGAGATAAACGGATAACGACATTGTCAATGATGACAGTGTTTCCCTCATGGAAATTGCTTGCAGGATATGAAACCTGAATACCATTGGACTGATGATTAAAAAACATGTCTGATGGGAAATATTCCTCATAAACATAACCTGCCAACTGCTCCACCAAACTAGGTCCACCAAAAGAAAACAAATCACCCTCATGATCATGCAATAACTTAATAGTATTCTGCTTAATCAAAACATTCTCACTATAACCCATAAAATCAATACCGTTGTAACATCCATCAATCAGGTTATGAGTAATGTTTACATTGTAATACTGCTTGCCTAAAAGAATAGCGTCACCGACAGTCTCATAAATCTTATTGGCATCAATAACAGTATCCTCAGTAGTGTGATACAAATGAATGCCGAAATAACCGTAATTGATAGTGTTATTATAGATATAGTTGTCTGTGGAATCATCGATTAGAATGTTATTCGCCCTGCTTTCGGATGCAGGAACATTAACCTTGAAATTAAGACCATAACCTTGTGAAGGCACAATCTCATTTTCACCATAAAGCAACTTATACGGATCCTTGCCGTTATCCTCAATCAATGAATTAACAATAACAGTATGCATTGACTGATAAACCCAGATTCCATCGCTGTAACAATCACGAACACTAACGCCATCAATCAAAGTATTGGTGGACTGATTGACAAGAATGCCCTCATCAGCATTATAAACAACAGTATCCATAATACTTGTACCATTGCTTCGATAGATATTAATGCCTGTACCATTACTTACATTAACCAGACAGTTGCGGATTAAAATATCATCAGCTTCAATCAAAACACCATCACCGCCAGCATTAATAATCTCAAATCCGTTAAGGACAGATCCTTCACTGCCTTTGGCAAATCTTATGGACGGATTGCCATCAACACCAATCAATTTGGTATTGTTATTGGATATGATATTCAAGGGTTTGTTAATAGTGAAATTAGCACCATAAATACTGCCAAAATCAAACAAAACCTTACTATAAGGTTCAGCACCATCCAATAAAGCCTGAATAGCATTAATCAAACCACTATCCACAACAGAATCAACAAGATCACCAGTACCATTAATATCCGAATCAGTACCATTAACATCAGGATTAGTAAGATTATCAGAACCATTAAGGTCCAAATCAGTACCATTAGCACCAGGACCAATAACATCACCAGTACCATTAAAATCTGAATCAGTACCGTTAACACTCGGATTAATAATATCTCCAGTGCCGTTAATATCAGAATCAGTGGAATTGCCAGTACCATTAACGCCAGGCTCAACTACTGGCACATCAACAGAAGCATTATCCTGACCAGTGCCATTAACATCAGAGCCATTATTAGTAATATTGTTGATTAAATCATGTATATTAATAACATCAGTGATTTTAAAGATAATCTGTGAAACATTACCCCAATTGCCGGAATCATCACAAGCAACCATGCTTAAAGTAGTGTCAACCTCAACATCAAAAGGCCCAGCATAAACCCTGCAAGTGGAACTGTTTAAAGGGCTGGAACCATCAACAGTATAATAAATAAGAACATCACCATACTCATCAGTCGCATTTAATGAAACCCTTTGAGTTTGATTGAAAACACCGCCTTCAGTCACAAGACCGTCAATATATGCAAGAACATCACTTGGAGGAGTGATATCATAAAAGACCACATCAATGGTCTTATTACGCATAAGATCAATATTGCCATTATGCTCTACAAGTAAAACAACATTATATTTGCCTCCAGAAGCATATTCATGAACTGGATTCTGCTCACGAGAAACATTGCCATCACCAAACATCCAATAATACCTATTGGACCCATTAGTAGACTTATCAATGAATTGAATAGTTGCTTCAGTACCGTTCACATGCTCATAAGTAAAATCAGCAGCAACATCCCTAAAAGCATAAATGCCCTGATTGGTTGTCACAATCAATGTACCCTCAGCAGTCAAAACAGGACTGGAAAAACTAATAGGACTTCCATAATCATTACCAGGCAATTCATACTGCCAAATCAAATCACCAGCAAGACTAAAAGCATAAACCATATTATTACTGGTAACATACAATACCTCATCATCACTGACTAATGGAGAAGATGCAGTAAAACCAGAATGTGAAATAGGTATGCTCCATAAAATCCTACCGTCAGAAGCATTAAATGCAAATAAATCACTATTACCAGTTACATACAATACGCCTTTATAATATGTTGGTGTGCCTGAAAGATCTTTAAAATATCCTGGATACAGGGTAGACCATTTAACAGTACCATTTAAATAAAAAGCTGTAAGGAAAGGAGTGAGTTGTTTTTGATAGTTAATAACATATAAAACTCCATCATTCATACTAACAGACATTTGAGTATTTTGCTGATAATAATTACGATTACTAAAGGTAGGTATAGCCCAAACAAACAATCCGGAATCAATTAAGGAATAATGATTTAGCGAACCATCATAATTCAAGCAAACAAGTTCACGACCTGCAGAAATCAAATACAATCTACCATCATTTCCCACAACCGGTGAAGAACCGGAAACAAAAGGAATAGTATGATTTCCAAGTAAAACACCATCCTTAAACACATAGACATTACTATACATATCATTGGATGTTATAACATATAATCTGTTATCCAATCCAAAAACAGGACTAGAACCAGTATTATAATCCCCAAGATTATACTTCCAGATTAATTCACCTTCAGGAGAGATACAATAGACACTGCTGTTCATCCAATTGCTGAAATAAAAATTACCGTCAGACCCAATAGTTGGAGTGCAGATAATACGACTGGTAGTTCCAAAACGCCAAATAACCTGACCTAACT
>NZ_CALCYR010000024.1 GCF_937906425.1 uncultured Methanobrevibacter sp.
AAATAATTATAAAAAAATTTCTATAAAAATTGAACAGAATAAAATTAAAATTAATAAAAATTAGTAAAATTTTTAAAATTAATAAAAATAATTAAAATTAATAAAAATTAATAAAAATTAGTAAAATTATTTAAATTAATAAAAATAATTTAAATTAATAAAAAAAATTTAAATTGATAAAAATTAGTAAAATTATATAAATTAATAAAATTAATTAAAATAATAAATTAAAATTACATAAAAAGAAAGAATTCAAGTGAAAAAATGAATATTGCCAATCAAGACACTATTAATGAAGATAAGATATTTACCAAATCCTTTTTTCTCATATTTGGAGCATTGCTATTTACAGCACTTGTAATGTATGCACTAATGTCTACAGTTACCGAATATGCAAGTTCAATGGGATCTTCCGCAAGTATTGCAGGATTGGTTTCAGGAATATATGTCTTCGGCGGGCTTTGCTCAAGAATATACTCTGCTAATGCACTTGAAAAGAAAGATTGGAAAAGATTGGCAATTATCTTCCTTGCAATTCACTTTTCAGCATGTATTCTCTACTTTTTAGTCAATGACATTAACTTACTTATTCTTGTCAGATTCATTCATGGACTTGGTTTTGGAGCCTCTGCAAATGCAATAGTTACGATTGCAAGTGCAATCCTTCCAAAAAAACGCTTTGGAGAGGCATTCGGATATTTCATGCTTGGAACTACAATTGCAGTTGGTCTAGGACCTTACATAAGCGGATTTTTCTATGACAATTGGGGCTCTACAGGCAGTTTCCTACTTGCCACAGCATTTTCATTTTTAGCATTGCTTTCTGTGTCATTGCTTGATTTAAGCAATATCAATTCAAATGATTACAATGAATCAAATGATTTGAATGAAGATTTATTGGAAGAAAATAGTGAAAATAGTGAAAATAGTAAAAAATATGAGAATGGTAAAAATAATGAAAATATTAAAAATAGTAAAAATATTAAAAATGGTGAAAATGGTAAAAATAGTTTTATAGACAAGATAATTGAAAGAAAAGCAATCCCTGTTTCACTCTTTACAGCCCTTACTAGCCTTGGATATGTTTCAATTTTATCATTCTATAGACTTTATGCTGTAGAAGTTGATCTTGTAAGTTCATTTTCAATTTTCTTCCTGATTTATTCACTTGTTCTCGTGCTATCAAGGCCTATTGCAGGTAAGATTCAGGACAAATATGGAGATAAAATCATTTGCATTACTGGAATACTTGCACAAACAATAGGACTTTTCCTTATTGCCTATGCTCCATCCACAATAACCGTATTTATCTGTGCAATATGTGCAGCACTTGGATTCGGTACCTTGAATTCAGCATGTACAACAATTGTAACAAGAAACACTTCCACAAATCGTCGCCCTTATGCAATTTCAACATTTTTCATATTCTGTGACGGAACCATGGGATTTGGACCTGCATTGCTCGGATCATTTGTAAGTGCAGGAAGCGGATATGCTCCTATCTATTTCATATCATCTTTTATAACTCTTTTAGCACTCCCTATATGTTTAATTGCCTTAAGAGAATAATAAATGTTTAATTGCCTTAAGAGAAAAATAAATGTTTAATTGCCTTAAGAGAATAAAATATGTTAAATTGCCTTAAGAGAAAAATAAATGTTTAATTGCCTTAAGAAAATAATTTAACAAAAAAGTCCTTAAGCACTCACCATTTTTATTTTTTTTAACTTAGAAACAAGAAATTTTGTTTAAATAAACATTAAAACTAAACTTTATATATTCTAATTTTTTAATATAATTATAACTAATTAATATTAGATTAATAAAAATAATCATTATACTATTTAAACAAGTTTTAAGGAGATTTTATGACTAAAAAATTAATCATTCATCATTTTACAGATCCGATGTCAATCTATGCCTATGCAATGGAACCTGCATTACGTAAAGTAAAATACCTGCAGCCTGATTTAATAGAAATCGACAATATCATAGGTCTTTTGCACACAAATCTTGAGGATTTTCTGGGAGATGGTGAAAAATACCATAAGCGTTTTGAGGAAATCAGGTCCCAAATGATTATTCAATGCAAGGACATCCGGGAAAGAACAGGAATGCCATTCAGCCTGAAGCATTTGGAAAACCTTATAGTTGAGGACTTGGATTCAACAGACTTAGGATTGGCATATTATTCAATCAAACTTATTGATAAAGAGATTGCAGACAAATTCCTAAGAAAAATGATGGAAGACATACATACTTACAATCTAGAATTGCATGATGAAAAAACCTTGGAAAATCAGGTTTTAAAATTCAATATCGATTTGGACAAGTTTAGGGAAAATATAGAAAATGGCCTTGCAGAGAAAGAGTTAAAGAATGCAATTGCCAAGGCAGACAATGAAGAGATATTCTCATTCCCATCATTGTTTATGGAATATGAAGGCAAATTCAAGCTGATTACAGGTTATGTTGATTATCTCAGATTTGAACTTGAAATAGAAAACCTGACAAAAGGCGTTATTGACCTTGAGGAAAGGGAATTCAATCTTAAAAACCTAAAGGAATACATTTCCACCTACAAAAAGGTCACTGCAGCTGAAGTTAAACTTGCATTTTCAGTCAGTGACAGTCAACTTGACGAAATGATAAATGAATTATTGGAAGATGGAAACTATGAATTGGAATTTGTAGCATCCAGCTTCTTCATAATTGAAAAATAGTTTTTAAAATTAATCATATTTTAAAAAAAAGATTAAGTTTGACGAATGAATAATAAAGAAAAAAGATAAAATAAAAGAAAAAAAGATAAAATAAAAAATGTAAAATAAAAAATGTAAAATAAAAAAAGATAAAATAAAAGAAAATCCTAAAATTATGTAAGTTCTACTTTGTATATTTGTGCATGTTGTACTTCTCCAACTGAAGTAAATCTAAAACCTTCCCCATTTGGAGTTTTAACACCACTTTGGATAGGAACATATACATTTTTATCAGGATGCTCTTTTAAATAATCTGGAATTTCAATAAGCTCATAATTTAAATCTAAGTCTTTAAAATCATTTTCCATTGTTTGATTATCAATAATATATCCAGAATACTTTCCAGAAATATTATCAAAGATTTCATTAAATCTGCAGTATTTATTTGTGCTGGCATATATAAAAACAGAATCCTGATTATTTAAGGGATCTGTTATATTTTTCACATAAAGGGTACTGTCCCATTCACCTAAAATCTCATCATGCTCTAAAGAAATATTGCAAACACCTACAAGCAGCATTAATAGAATCAAAGGCAATGCGATTTTTCTAAAATCAATCTTTCCCAATTTTATAGAAATTGATAACCAAATTAATCCCATAACCGGCAATAAATATCTAGGTGTTAAAATAGGTTTATATAAAAAAGACACCAATAAAGCAAATCCCAATGTAGCCATAAATAAGAAAAATCCTAAAAGAATATAAAAATCATCATATTCCTGTGTAATATAAAATTTATATATTAATGCTACGAACACTGCAAATAGAGCAATGCAAGCAAATACCTGAACCAAATACATATCAGAAATAGAAAGGTAATATGAAATACATTCAATGATTTTTTCCAATGTTAAAGTTTTTATATGATATGAATTATGAACTTGACTGATTTGATTCAATAATACAAAAGACCAAGGCAAATAACATAAAATAGCTAAAAAAGCTGATGTAAAATATTTTTTCAATTGAGATTTGAAGTTATTTTTACTATTTTTAGTTAAAAGATAAACAAACAATACCAAATAAAGTATTATTAAAGGAATAGCTGCAAAATAATGGGTATAAGCTCCCAATATTGAAAATAAAGTAAACAGTACCCAACTTTTTAAATCACCTTTTTCCAAAACATCATTAAGATATATGAATGCCAAAATCAAAAATAATAGAGGCCAACTGTACATCCTTGCAATCAGATAATAAGTAAAAAAATTACACATTGCAAGAAGTGTAAATGAAAAAGCTCCGGCTGATAAAATCCCATACTCCTTTTTAATTTTAGTTAATGAAACTAAAAACAGTATTATGTAAGGAACCATGGAACTTATCTTCATAATGTAAATTAAATCAATATTTATTGACAAAAATTTAAATAAATATATGAAAGCATATAAAATTAAATAAAACATTGGGGGATGAACATCTCCAGCAGTAACTTGAATCATATTCGGCAAGGATAAATTAATTATTCCCATAGTATACCATTCATCATTACTGAAAAAGGGATATTTGATTGCTAAAAAAATCAAGTACCCTAAAATTATAATGCTTAAGAGTAAAAGGAAAATACCCATATAATCAGATTGATCTTTTTTAAAATTCATAAAATTAAATCCTCCATTAAAATAAATATAAAATAACCCTGAAACCAAATTAGCAATATCCAACTTTATTTGGCACCAATTACTTGATTAATTAAATTAATTTTATTTAATAAAGCCATTATAATCCAAGAAATTAATAATGTGGAAATAAACAAGAATACAAATCTTGAGAAATATCCCACATATAAACTATTAATTTTTAATAAAGCAATTATTATAGTCATAATTGGCAAATGAATTAAATAAAGCCCATAACTATATTTAGCCATGGAATCAGCAAACTTTTTCATAATAGTTTTAAGCTTGGAAGAGTTATTTTCAAAATCAATGTCTAAAAAATTTCTAAATAGTAAAAAAATTCCTGCAACCTCCATTGCAATGAAAATTGAGTACCTTTCAAATTTAAATAAATGATTTGGAGATGAGAAGAAATAAGAACAACAAACAACACTGATAAAACCTAAAAGAATTAATAAAAATGGAATGTATTTTTTAGTAAAAATCTCCCTCTTTGTATGTCTTAAATAATAACCTAAAACAACCATTCCAATAGGCCCGCTAAAATATGAGATTTTAACTGGAAATGGATAGTTAATTGTAAAATCAAAAATACAGGATATTAGCCAAAATACTAAAAAATACTCTGCTTCATACAAATCAGAATGTAATAACCATTTATTCAGTACAGGCATAATCAGATATGTTCCAAGAATCATCCAGAAAAACCAATATGGTCCAAAGCCATAGGAAGTTGAATTGAATGCACCATAAACATATAATAAAATATTTTTTATGGAAAATGATTCAACAAAATGAGGAATTCCCAAAAAGTATTGGCTTAACAATAAAACAAAACTTAATATAAATCCCCAAAATAGAAAAGGAAGTACAATTCTAGGTAAACGTTTTCCTAAAAATGTTTTAATAGACCATTCCCTACCTAATGAAAGTGCACCAGATAACATTAAAAACAAATCAACCCCAATAACGGTACAAGCAAAGAAAGAAGCCCCTATAATCCAATGAAAATTTGGAGGGACAGTATAATAAGAATTAATGCTATTCACCATTCTTGTTGAAACATGAAAAAAGATCACTGAAAGAATAGCCAACGCTCTTAAAGCATCAAAATAAAAAATACGCTTAGATTTTCTAGCAACTGTCAAAATTTATCACCTAATAATTTTATTTCTAGTATAATTAATTAATCATCAAACAATTTAAAAAATATATCATAACTACTTAAAAATAAGTAATTTGCTAATCACATAATTTAAAACTACAACAAAAACTTGTATAATAACCTTAGATATAAAGTCTCCAAAACATAATATATCTATAAATAATATCATCATTCCGGTATCCACAACTCCAGAAAATAGTCTTCCTCCAAAAAATAAAAAGCATTCTTTTATAATATTATCATTTTGACTTTCAAATACCCATAATCTATTAGTTATATAAGCAAACAGTACTGAAAAAAACCATGCCAAAATATTAGAAATAATATAATTTACTGAAAATAATTTTACAAAGAATAAATAAACCATAATATTTACAAGAGTGGTTAAAACTCCGAAAATAAGATAAAATATTAATTCTTTTTTTAAATTCATATAATCCCCATTAAATACCAATATCCTTTTTACACAACAGTTATTTTTTTAAATTAAATCAAACAATAATTTTTTTAATTGTCAAGTTTTTAAATTCCAAATATTTAAAGTAAAATTGAATAATAAGTTTAGAAAACAGCAAAAGAAAAAAAATTAGTGCAAATAATGAATAAACTCTTCCCAATAATTTAATAAAAGAATTCAAAGCCGATTTTTGGATTTTTCAATATTTGTTTCTTTAATTAGATATATTGGCCTATTTTTCACTTCAAGATAAGTTTTTTCCAAATATTTCCCCAAAATACCAATGGAAAATAGTTGTACTCCTCCTAATAGCAAAATTATACATATTGTGGAGGCCCATCCTTGAACTGGATCCGAATAAAGTAAATTCTTTAAAACAACAAAAAGAATGAGCAAAAATGCAATTATTGAAAAAATTATGCCTAAAAAAGTTGAAATAGATAATGGTGCTGTTGTGAAACTTACAATTCCTTCAATGGAATATTGAACCAAACCCCAAAAAGACCAGCTTGTCTCGCCAGCAGCCCTTTCAACGTTTTCATATTCTAGCCATTTTGTTTTAAAACCGACCCATTGAAACAATCCCTTTGAAAATCGGTTGTATTCATCGAGTCTTAAAATTGCATCAATAACTTGTCGAGTCATTAAACGAAAATCCCTTGCACCATCAACAAGCTCTACATTTGAAAACCTATTCATCAATTTATAAAATAATCTTGCAAAAAATGACCTTATTGGAGGTTCTCCCTTTCTAGAAACCCTCCTAGTTCCAATAATATCAAAATCAGTAGTTTTTATTAAATCAAGCATATCTATAATTAATTCTGGAGGGTCTTGTAAATCAACATCCATCACAACAACATAATCTCCTTGGGAATTTTCAAGACCTGCATATAATGCTGCCTCTTTTCCAAAATTCCTTGAAAAAGATAGGTATTTAACATCTTTCAAATCTTTAATCTTTGTCAGACTATTATCAGTAGAACCGTCATTTATAAAAATAATTTCATAGTCCTCTTCAATACTCTTCAGTATTTTAGTGATGGCATCATAAAATAGCGGTATGGTTTCTTCTTCATTATAGCATGGAACAACAATACTGATTAGTTTCATGCATATATATATATATATACTTTTTGAATTGAATTTAGAGCTTAAAAAATAATTAAAATTAAAAAATAAAGATATTTAACTAGTTTAAGATAAAATAAAATAAAATTATAAAAATTAATATAATAAAAATTAATAAAATTTCCTTAATTAATAAAAAATTTTCTTATATTAATTTTGAAAATTTTTTTTGAATTTTTTAAAAATAAAAATTTTCTTTTTTAAAGATTTAAATTCTTAAAAAACAAATAAAAAATTATGTATACCAAAATGGAAATATATGAATATATATAGTTATTGAAAACAATTGGGGAAATTTAAATGTCTAAAAAAGCGTCTAATTTTCAAATTAAATTTATGGCAATGATGTATAGGGGAAAGGAAATATTCAAGCCCCTTAATACAGGTTGGATAGATGAGCATGTTGCCTGTGTTAGGGAATACATTGCAAACATCTTCTTTTACACCAAAAACGGCAAGACAATCATGATTGATGCAGGATATAACTATGATAGACTTGAAGAGAAGATGTCTTGGCTAGATATAGATCCAAAAGAGATTTCAGAAATTTTAATCACCCACCAGGACACAGATCATGTGGGAGCTGTTGAAACAGACAGCCCAGGACTCTTTAAGGATGCAAGACTATACATAGGGGAAATAGAAAACAGGTATTTGACAGGTGAAAAACGTAGAAAAGTTGGCTGGGGAACCTATAAGTTGCCAATGGTTGAAAGTGATAATGAAAGGGTTCTTCTAAAGGATGGGGAAGTCTTTGAGATTGATGGAATAAAGATTGAGGCAATGCTTGTACCGGGCCACACTTGGGGACATATTGTCTATCTGATTGATGACAAATATCTTTTTACAGGAGATACGATTTGGTTTGGTGCAGACGGCGGATACAGCTTTATTTCCACATTGGCTGAAGACAATAAGCTTTCCATTAAATCATTGGAAGAACTTGAAAGAAAGTTAAGGGCTAAAAAGATTGAACCTCTAATCATTACAGGCCATACCGGTTGGACACAGGATTTGGATTGGGCATTCAAACACAAGGACAAGAAGTGCGCTCCATTTTCAAAAAGAGCACATGATCCTGAGGCCCCTTATGACGGTTATGACGAAAGTGATGACACAGAGGAAAACACAAGAAACTCCGGTTTCTTAAAAGCAAAACATTAATTCTTTTTTTAATATTTTTAAAGTTTTATAAAGTTTATTTTAACTAGTTTGACTTTAAAAAGATTAAAATAAATATTAAAATTGTTGATTTAAATAGAATAAACTTAATTAAAATTAATTTAAATAGAATAAAACCATTAAAAATTGATTAAAATTAATTAAAATAAAAAAACTAATTAAAAATTAATTAAAATTAATTTAAATAGAATAAAACTAATTAAAAATTGATTAAAATTAATTAAAATAAAAAAACTAATTAAAAATTGATTAAAATTAATTAAAATAAAAAAAACTAATAAAAAATAAAATAAAATTCTTAAAAATAGATTTAATAAGTTAAATTGTTAAAAAAAAAGAAAAAAAGAAAAAAGGATTATTATATTTATGCATCAGAATATAATAAACCGTATGATCTGTATTGAACGAATCCCATATATACGCCGAAAATAGCGGATAATAAAGATCCGATAAATGAACCAACATCACCTAAGCCAGTGAACAATCCAGCAATAAAGTTTAAAACACAAGATAAAATAGCAATAATAATTAAAATTGCAAGTACTTTAATAATTCCTACATCCCTAAGATCATTTATTGCTTCAGGTACATTTAAAGCGTCCCCGAGACTTTCAGAGTCTGCAAATCTACATTGTGCCATAATTAATGCTAATCCAAATACAATTAATAAAATAATTCCTACAATTATTCCAAGAGTTTTATTGACTTGCGCTAATAACACCAAAACGATTATTGGAATAATCATGTAAATAATACCTACAATAATTAACTTAAGACCATTTATAACTTGTCTTGTAAAGTCAATGCTTGGAGCTTCTTCTCCTCTTAAAATACCTATTTTTATTATATCCAATTCATATCCGCTAATCAATAGGAATATGACAAATACAATAATACCTCCTAAAATTCCTGATAAGCCTACAGTTCCAAAACTATCAAATGAAGTAGCACCTATTACAAATGGTCCAACACCAGTTAAAACAAGAACTATTCCTGCAATAATACCTAAAGCAAGATAAATTGCAAGGGCTTTAATATTATTAATAGGATACATAATTGCATCACTTATAATTTCACCGATTTCCATAATTTAACCTCATTTAATTTTCACTCATTTATAATTGAGTATTATTATATAATATATAAGTTTTACCCTTATTTTTTAATTTTTTTAATAATTTAATCTTTAATTAATAAATTAATCATAAAAATAGGTTCTTTAATTAAAGATAAAAAAAATTATTTATTAAAAATAAATTAAAGAATTTTTATATAATCATTATTAAATTGATAACTAAAAAAAGATTTTTTGA
>NZ_CALCYR010000025.1 GCF_937906425.1 uncultured Methanobrevibacter sp.
AAAAAATAATGAAATAGTGAAAATAAAGAAAAAATGAAAATAAAAAATAATGAAAAAATTAAAAATAGAAAATGTGAAAAATAGAAAATGTGAAAATGAAAAATTGTTAAAAAAAATTATTTAATTAAATTAAAGAAATGACTAAAATAAATAAAATTAAATGAAAAACTAATAAATTTATAACATCTGCATTTAATTTAATTAAACTTATCCAAGAATTCGTGTTTTATTCTCAAATGGAATAGATAAATCAATCATATTTCCATTCATTAATGCAGTTATTGATACAAGTACACTTCCAGGCAATACATTGCATGGAGTGTGCCTTCTAACAAGGTAAGTGTTTTTATGCCCAAGTGCTGCACCAATCATTGCACCTGCAACAACTGCAATATCCTCCAGCTGACTAACACTTGCAATAACAACAGGATCATCGGTGTCATTTGATACATAGCCAACTCCTGGAATGTCCCTTCTGGAGCCTATTCTGTCACTTACATCAATTACAGACTTCATTCCACTGGCTGCCTCAATAGCTGAATTAGCAACATCCTCAACAAAATCCTCTCCACCATAGGTGTCAAATGCCATTATTATTGCATCCTGATATCCTTCATCCTGAACTCTTGCTTCAGCATAGGATATTCCTTCACCTGCATTATCCGGATCTGTGGAAATGCCATCCAAATCACCTAAATCCTCTGCATTGTCTTTTAATATTTTTACAATGCCTGCATTGACGGTTTCCAATAGTTCATCTTTAACAAATGCACTGATTACTACATCATCACCTGTAACATTTGTTAAAGCCGCCTTTTTAGCACCTAATTCAATAAGTTTAGGAATGTCCTTTTCAATGTTTTCAATTAATGAATCTGAAACGGAAACATCATTATTTGAAATATCTGCACCAATAGCTACTACTTTCATAATATCAAGTTCATTTTTAATTTTTAGTTAATAATAACCCTATAATTATTTTAAGAAATAAATCTATTTAAAGTCATCTGGGTCGATTAGATTGCTGTTTAACAATGCTTTCATCGTATCAATGTCTATTTGCCCAGGAGCTGTTGTATCATTAGCCACTGCAAAAGTGAAAGGAACATTGAACTTTGAAGCAATTACTCTAGTATAACTTCCCAATTCCCCCATTGAAATAGCTACAGTGTCATCACAGTGTGAAAGAATGGCAAGAATGGTTAATGTATCTTCCAACTGATTAGGCATTACAGCTATCTTTGCAATGTCTCCAAGAGCCTTTTCCTGATCTACAATATCCAATAAAAAATCCAAATCCGGAGTCTGATTGAAATTATGATAGGAAATAATTGATTTTACCCCTGTATCAGTTATTGATTTAATCAGATTTCTGTCTGTTTGAAGTTCAACATCAACAAAATCAGCCACATCACAGGCCTTTTCCAAAATAGCAATTCTTTCCTCTTCGCTTCCATTGAATGAACCTCCTTCCTTTTTGGTTCTATTGGTTGCGATTGTTGGAAAATTAATCTCCTCTATAATCTCCTTTACGATTTGCGGATTAGGACTTTCCATCCCATCTATTCTAAGTTCTAGAATGTCTGCACCCTTGATGATGCAATCCTTTGCCACTGCAATAATGTCTTCAGGTTTCTTTTGAAAAATTGGAATAGCTATCTTAGTTTCACTGTACATCTTCAACCCCATATGATTGACTTTTAGGATAATTTTATTTTCAAATCTTTTATATGATTATATTTAATCCTTTAAATTAAAATATTTAATCATTATTTTTAAAAATTAAAAGCAATTTAGAAAAAAATAAATAAAAAATTGAAACACCATTTTAACAGATTAAAGCAAAAATTGCAAGATTAAATTAAAAATTTAAATTCAATTTTTATAAATAAAGAGATTTAAAAAAAAATAAATAAAAAAATTAAATTCTATTTTTAAAATTAAAAGCAAAAAATAAGTAAAAATAAGTAAAAATAAGTAAAAATAAGTAAAAACAAGTAAAAATAAGTAAAAACAAGTTAAAAATAAAATAATAAAAAAATATTAAAAAAAAGAATTAAAATAAGTTAATTTAAAAATAAATAAAAAAAGAATTAAAAAAATAAAAATTAAGAGAATAAATCTCTTAAAATTATTTAGTTACAGTTATAGTAGATTTTGCAGAGCTTGCAGTGTAATATTTATTTGCAGAGCTTACAACTACCTTATATGTACCTACCTTTTGGGTTACCTTCAAGTTAGCGATTCCTTTGGAATTGGATTTGATTGTATAAGTCTTGTACTTCTTAGCTGAAGTGTATACCTTTACATTCAATTTAACTCCTGAAAGAACCTTCTTATTGCTCTTGTGAGTAACTTTTACCTTGAAGTATTTTCCAGCCCCATATTTAGCTGAAAACTTGGTAGGGGTTAATTTGGTAGGAACCTTGGTAATCTTGATTTGACTGGTTTTTGTCTTTGCAGTGTAACCGGATTCACCTGCAGCTACAGTAACCTTGTATGTACCTGGCTTTAAGGTACCGATACCTAAACTAACGTAACCGCTTGAATTTGTAACGCCGGTGTATTTGTAGTATTTATTGCTTGAAACATAAACCCTAACGCTTACCTTAGTACCATACATTGCATTACCGTTTTTAGCATTGACCAATTTTATCTTAAATGCCCTGCCGGATTTGTAGTAAGTGTTTACCTTAGCAGCGGTAATCTTACCGGTGGTCTTTTTAACGGTCACATATCTGGTAATGCTGCTTCCTGTATAATTATTGTCAAGGAAACTGATAATCATCTTATGCTTTCCAACACTTAATGGAGCGCTGAACTTAACATATCCCTTTGAACTGCTCATAAATGCATAATCAGTGTATTTTTTGGAACTTGTGTATAATCTAACCTTAAGGATTACATTTGGAGCAACCTTTTTGGTTAATTTGTCAGTTACCTTAATGATTCCAGTAATTGCAGAGTTAAAGAGAATGGATCTGTTGCTTGCAGTTAAGACACCTGTCCTTTTGGTTAATGTTGCATTAACCTTAACGCTAGCCGCATTAATGTTATCATTAATATTTTGAATGATAATAGGATAGGTTCCGCTGTATAGGCTTAAGTTAAATCCTGCTTCACCAGATAAGTTTGTTGTTGCATTGAATGTGGTATAGTTTCCAGTGCTGTTTAACTTGATTTTAAAGTAAACCTTGGATAATTTGATAGCTTCACCAGTCTTAGAGTTAACAACCTTGAAGGTAAATTTTTTACCGCTGTTTACAAGTTCCTTATAGTTGCTTGCCTTGATTGTAGCGTTTACCTTGTTTACTGTAAGTGTAGCCTTATTGTTGTCAGATGAAACGGCAGTGCCATTGTCATCTGATGAGAATGTAATGTTATATTCCCCAACGGAAAGGGATGAATAGTTGTTAATAAGAGCTGTAATGTCCAAGTCCTTACTGATATCCACATTCACCAAAGTAATAATACCATTTTCATCACTTGTAAATGATTTATACGGAGTCATAGTTCCAGGATAATCATAGAAATAAAGTCCACGAATTGTGATGCTTCTGTTTGCAACGATTTCACCTGTGTAATTGTCAATAACCTTGAATGTAAAGTTTCCGCTTTGATAATCAACAACCGTATTGATTGGAATGATATCCACGGTCACGACAGGATTCAATTGGGTGCTTGCATTCAACTGATCATCTGTTCCGTTTTTATAGATAATGGTTACTGAAGCATTATTCAAGTTAGGAGCTTCAAAGATAACCCTTCTGCTACTTACATTAAAGTCAGTAAGTTCAGTGGAAATGGTTTCATTATCCTCAACATAACTGTAGATAACTGAAATGTTGTTTTTTACAAAACTTACAGTTTTATTGCTGGCATTTTTAATTGTTACTGAAATGTTAACAAGTTTTGTGTAAACATCCACATTGGTTTTTTCATCAATAGTCATTGAAGGTTCAACAGTGGTTGTATTATCTGTATCATTTGTTTCTGTAGCATTTGTAGCCACTGCAGCCTCATTGCTATCCTCTGAGGAGTTACTATCATCAGATAAAACATTACTGCCCTTCAAATAATTATCATTTAAGTCGATATCACTAACATCATCAATTGCAGCATCATCATCCACTGCAATAGTGTCTGCATCAGCAGCTGAAACTGAAGCCACACTTAAAAGCAAAAAGACAGATATTAATGAAATCAATAAGATATATGAATTCTTAAATTTCATAAAAATTTTATCCTCCTTTTAAGAATAATATTTTCTAATTATAATTGTGATTAAATTAATTCATTAGGCCATATTTTCCCAGATTAATTTAATCTTTTTAAAACTTTTTATAAGAATTACTAATTTATCTAATTTAAAAATTAGTAATTAAAAACTTTTTATAAGAATTACTAACTTAATCTAATCTAAAAATTAGCAACCCACTTTTTATAAGAATTACTAACTTAATCTAATCTAAAAATTAGCAATTTTTAAAAAATCAAAATTAATTCTTTAATTTTTCTAAAAAACATATTCATTTTCATTTATGACATTTGTCTTTTTAATCAAACACAAAAATTTTGATAAATTTTTTCAACAAATTGTCTATAAGTAAAAATAATATTACACTTATTTATTTTTCTCATAGTATATAATAATTATTATTTTAAAGGTATTAAATTCGCTTGAATTGCTTTTATTTTTTTAAAAGATTAATAATTTTACTTTTTTTAAATAATTTTATTCTGCCAATTGCGATTCCATCACATACGCTTCTTCCATATAATTCCTGCATAACCACTCCTTTTGCACATTATAATCGTTCTTCCATTTCAGCCTTGATTGCCTCAAAACATTCATCTTCATCTTTTCCATCTATGGTTATAGTAACTGTCTCTCCCTGCTTTATTGCTAAGCTCATAAGTTTTATTAACGCCTTCATATCACATGACCTGTCGTCGCAAGTCAGTGTAACTGAGCTTTGAAATTCCTTCAATCGTCTAACTATTAAACCTGCTGGTCTAGCATGTAATCCATCCTTATCTTTTATAGTGTAACTAAATTCTTTCATCTTTAAAGTCTCCTTTCAAAACTGCTATAAATTAAACTACTATAATTAACTAGCAAAATTTATGCCAAAAGTGGTTGATTTTGTTAAAACAACTATAAAATAGCCAGATAAAACAATGCAAATAAAAAATAATCTAAAAGATTTTACATTCAGTTGAAACGAAAGAACTTTTTCACAAAATTTCATAATAAATTTCAGCAACTCTTCACATTTAAAACATTTCATCGGCAGATTTCCACTATATACTTTTGGTCATCAAATGAAGACTTTTTGCAGGACAAACAATGAAAACACCTGCAAAAATCTAATCATTAGTTCATAGGAGTTCAGTATGGAAAAAAATTATCGGCATGAAGTAAAACATGCAATATCTTACGCAGACTTAATTGCCATCAGGCAACGAATGTCTGCTATCACAACCCCGGATCCGCACGCGATAGATGGTAAATACCTGATAAGAAGTCTTTATTTTGACAATTTATATGATAAAGCACTTCGAGAAAAAATAGATGGTGTAAATGCCAGAGAAAAATTTCGAATAAGGTATTACAACTTAGACCCTACAATTATTCATCTGGAAAAGAAAAGCAAGCTTAATGGTCTTGGAACCAAGTACAAGGC
>NZ_CALCYR010000026.1 GCF_937906425.1 uncultured Methanobrevibacter sp.
TTAGTTTCTACAGCAATAAAAGGTCTATTGGGAGAAGAATTTTTTTTCATAAAAAATCTGCGCATAAATAATGCAACGCGAATATTTAAATTGTCATTTCCTAAACAAATGCACACATAATTTATATCTTCATATATTTTATTGAGTTCTGCTTCAAAGTTGTTCGACAACATTGTTATTTGCTTAAAAGTCAAATTATAATTCTTTTGAATTTCAGGATGTTCTATAAAAAATCTTTCACTTATCGCATCAGCATCCCTATCAAAAACCACAACTTTAAGAATATAATCTTTTCCTAGTTGTCCCAACCAAATACAATTTTTTACAAGTTCTATACCTATTTTCCCTGCTCCAATAATTAAGACACCTATATTCTTTCCCCCATATTTTAGTGCTTCCACAAGCGGATGCCTAAAAAACAAATCATTTGCGATATATTTGCTTTTATTAATTAGTCCTATAAATCATGATGAAGCTGTAGAATCCATTGAAGGTGGAGCTGACATTGTAGATGTAAAAAACCCTAAAGAAGGTTCCCTTGGAGCTAATTTCCCTTGGGTAATCAAAGACATTAGAGAACTTACCCCTGATGAAATGCTTGTAAGTGCAACTTTAGGTGATGTTCCATACAAACCTGGAACAGTTTCCTTGGCTGCCATGGGCGCATTGGTTTCCGGTGCAGACTATATTAAGGTTGGATTATATGGTCCTTCCAATTATGAGGAAGGTGTTGAAGTAATGAAAAATGTAGTAAAAACCGTTAAGGATACAAATCCTGACGCTACTGTTGTTGCTTCCGGTTATGCTGATGCTCACAGAGTTGGAGCAGTTAGTCCTTGGGACATTCCAAAGGTGGCAAAAGACTCTGGTGCAGATTTAGCTATGTTAGACACTGCTGTTAAGGATGGAAAAACTTTATTTGATTATTTGGACATTGATGATTGTAAAAAATTCACTGAAGAAGCTCACAGTTATGGATTGAAAGTGGCTTTGGCAGGTTCCGTTAAAAAGGATCAATTAAAACCATTATATGACATTGGTTGTGATGTTGTTGGAGTACGTGGAGCTGCCTGTGTAGGTGGAGACAGAAACACCGGTCACATTGACAGAACTGCTGTAGCTGAATTAAAAGAACTCATTGAATCTTTTGAATAAGTTTAAATCATATTAAATAAATTTAATTTATTTTAATTTTTTAATTTAAGTTATTTTAATTAATTTTATTATTCTAATTAATTTTTAATTAATTTATTTTAATTTATTC
>NZ_CALCYR010000027.1 GCF_937906425.1 uncultured Methanobrevibacter sp.
AGATAAAAGAAGAGAAGAAGAATTTACAATTGAAAAATCATCCAAATCAATTATAAAATTCATAAAAGAAGCATTAAAGCAAAAACACAAAAGCAAAAGCAAAATAAACATTATTTCAATGGGACTTGGAGGCTCAATAGCTCTTGAAATCCTAAACAAAAGCCCTGATTTGATAGACAATCTCATCATTTCAAGCCCTGAATGCCATCAAGAAAGCGATACAGACAACGACCCATTGGAAAGACTTGCAAAGACAAAGGCAGAATACCTGAACACAAAGCCTGATCAATTCATTGTAAAGGCATATCTAAGATACTTTGGAATTTCAAAGGAATTCTACAATGACATGGAGGAAATATTGGACTTCTCCATTAAAAAGGAAAGGGAAATAGCATTTGAATCCCTGAACTACCCTATAGACCACTTAAAAAAGAATGAAATGATAAAAAACAAGAACAATATTCTCATTGCTTATGGAACAAAGGAGAATCTAAACAGCAGAAAATCAGCGATTGAACTTAAGACAGTCTTTAAAAACGCAAAACTTATTGAAATAAATAAGGGAACTGAATTATGGAACATAAACAAGCCAAAACTATTCAATTCAATAACAAAGGAATTTATAAATAAAGGAAAGGTTTCAGAAGATAAAGATATCAGAATAATAAAATAAACAATTTCAAAAGACTCTAATATTAAAATAAACGAATAATAAAAGAAGAAAAAATAAAACAAGAAAGAAAATTAAACCTAAATGAAAGCCAATAAAACCAGCTTGAAAAAAACTAAAATAAACTTTATTTTATTCTTTAAATTGAAAAATAATGGATAAAATTCATTAATATTTAAATAGAAAAATAGACAAATTTATAAATATAATTTTAATAAGTTATACAAAAATTAATTTTCAAATAAAATTTAAAATTATTATGCAAAATAAACTTAAAATAAATCAATTTTCAAATAAAATTTAAATCATTATGCAAAAATTAACTTAAAAATAATTATTTTAAACTTATTTTTATTCATAATTAATTAGGAGTTAGGGACAATGAAACTTGGGCTAATAGGATATGGAAATGTTGGTTCACTTATCACAAACAACATACTCAAGCTCAATCTATTGCTTGATGACGAGGAGCTATTCATTTCAAACAGGAACAAGGAAAAGATAGAACACTTAAAAAGCGAATACCCTGATGCAAACATAAGCATTACAGACGACAATAAAACAATTGCTGAAAACTGTGATAAGATATTGATTTGTGTTGAAACACCTCAATTCAAGAATATCATTGATGAAATTAGCCCATTTATCAAAAAGAACATACACATCATTTACACCTGTGCAGGAATTGACCTTAACCAGGCAGAAAAAATATATGATGGAAAACTTTCAGTTGTAATCCCTACAATAGCTTCAAGCGTTACCTCAAACAATACAATCAGTTCCCTGTCCAGAAGAAAGGGCTACACCCTAATCAAGCATAACAAAAAGGTAGAACTTGAGGAAAGATTATACCTTGAGGATTTCTTCAATGAATTCAGTTATGTAAGAAGCATTAACAACAATGTAATCACTGCAGATACCGAAGACATTGTAATAATCAACAATGAATTGGAAATAAGTACAGTTCTTACAAGCTATGGACCTGCAATAGCTGCAATGATTGTTGACAAATTTGCATACCATGCAAGCATACAATCCAATTTAAGTAAAAAAGAAGCAGAGGAAATGATTATTAGGACAATGCTTGCAACAAGCATATTGATGGACAATCAAAAACTCTCAAGTGAAGAGATAATCAAGAAGGTAACAACCCATGGCAGATTAAACCAGGACGGAATCGATTTATTAGACAAAAAACTGGACAAATCAGCTAAGGACCTTATGAAAATCCTTTTAAATAAATATGAAGAATTAAAAACAGAAATAGATGAAAACGAATACTTTTAATTTCTAAAAAATAAACCCAATTTAATTTTCCTAATTTCATTTTTCTATTTTTATTTTTCTAAATTCATTTTTTCTAATTTATTATTCTAATTTTTAATTTTATTTATCTAATGTCATATTTTCTAATTTTATTTATCTAATTTTCTACTTTCTAATTTTATTCTTCTATTTTTTACATATTTAAAACTTTAAAATTATTTTTTTAAAAATAAATTTAAAATCTTTTTTTAAATTATTCTTTTTAAAAAACAAAAACACCTATTTAAAAATAGTAAAAATATAAAAAAATAGTAAAAAATAGTAAAAAATAGTAAAAAATAGTGAAAAAAATGAAAAAAAGATTAAAAAAGGATTAAAAAAGGATTAAAAAATGATTAAAAATAAAAAGAAGCTTAACCCTTAGAATAAGTTCTCATTAAAGTCTTCTTAACACCTACTTCATTTAAATAAATCTCTACCTTTCCATCTTCAATGAAATAAGTATTATATGAATTCAAATCCTTTCCCCTCAACTTATAGGAAGAAAGAGATCCCGCATTTACAAAAAGGGTTTCCTCCAATTTCCAAATGTGCGGAACATGCTTATGGCCTGAAATAACCAAATCAACATCATTCTTTATCAAAGATTCCAAAATGTCTCCACTGTCATGAAGAACATTTCTTTCCCTACCGGTTCTTGGAACTGGAATGACATGATGGTGAAGTGCAACAACTGAAAAATCATTTCCCTTGGATTTAGCCTTTTTAAGTTGATGTTCCATCCATATCTGTTGTTCACGTCCAATATGACCAGTATTTAAATCTGGAGAACTGCTGTCCAATCCAACAACAATAAGACCGTCCTTTGTAAGAACTCTCCAACTTCTCTCACCAATGAATTCCTCAAAGGTTTCATAACCTCTATTACGGGAATCATGATTTCCAGGAACTGCAAACAATGGAGCCTTAAACATTTTCAAATAACTGGTAGCCAGTTCATAGTTTTTATAATATCCATTGTCGGTTATATCTCCAGTAAGCAGAATCATGTCTGGAGAAAGGTCATTTATCTCATCAACCGCCTTTAAGAATATTTCCTCATCAAAATCAGCCTGACTAACATGCAAATCAGAAATATGTGCTATAGTTGTCATAAAATCGCCTAAATTAAAATTAAAATAATTACATCCATAATTACATAAATTAAATTAATAAAATTAATAAAATTAATAAAATTAATTAAATTAATAAAATTAATAAAATTAATTAAATTTCATTTAAAAATGAAATAAAATTTTTTAAAATAATAAAATTAACTCTTTAAACAATGAAATAAAATTTTTTAAAAATAATAAAATTAACTCTTTAAACAATAAAATAAAATTTTTAAAAATAATAAAAATGTGTTTTAAACATTAGAAAATCAATAGAAAAAAATAGAAATAAAATAAAAAAAAAGAAAAAGAAAAATAGTTAAAAGATTTAACCATTAAGTTTTAAAATAGCTTCAGCTAAATCTCCACCGGTTTCTCTTAATGCCTCTTCAGCATCTGCAGCACTTACACCAGCAGTGCTTGCAACCATTTCAATATCTTCATCTGGAATGATAAGTTCGGTTTCAAGTTCAACTTCAACTGCAGTTCCAGTGATTTGATAGTTTTCCTGACCCATTACATTCATAACATTCACTTCAGGATCAGCAATAATTAATTCTTTATCTTCAAAACGGATAATTACTTCTTTAGCTCCTTCTAAAGCTTTCATATCCATTCCCATTTTTTTCATTTGTCTTTGCATTTGTTTAAGTTGTTTTGGATTCATACCTGGAATCATTATTTTACCTCAGTAAATTTTTTAATTATTTATCAATTTAAAATATTAAATTAGAATTCTAAACTTAAATTTCCAAGAATTTAAAATATTAAATTAGAATTCTAAAATCAATTGAATATTTAAACTTAATACTTATTCTATAAATTAAGGTATATAACAATTTTTATTAAAA
>NZ_CALCYR010000028.1 GCF_937906425.1 uncultured Methanobrevibacter sp.
TTTGAAATTCAATTAAAAAAAAGAAAAACAATTAAAAAAAAAAAAAAAAATGAATATTATTTATACTCATATCTTAATAATAAGGAGGAATAGATAATAACAATTACAGAACCTATATTGTGTACAAATGCACCTCCAATAGGACCTAAAAGACCAAACATAGCCAATACAGTAGCTAAAATGTTTAATCCTAAAGCAAACCCGATTCCCCTATTAATTGTCTTGATTGTTTGTCTGGAAAGTGCCAACAAATGAGGTATATATTTTATGTCATCACTTACAAGACATACATCAGAAGCCTCAATAGAAATGTCACTACCTACACCGCCCATGGAAATACCAATATCAGCTTGTCTTAAAGCGGGAGCATCGTTAATACCATCTCCCATCATTGCAACTCTCTTATCACCAGACTGGAATTCTCTTATTTTAGAAATCTTGTCTTCAGGCAAGCAGTTGTATTCCAAATCAGTTATATCCACTTGACGAGCCATGTGTTGAGCTGCATTTTCATTATCCCCAGTCAATAAGGTGGAATCTACACCTAATTTACGTAATTGGACAATGAGATCTGCTGCATCATCCCTTAAAACATCAGACAATAGGACAGCACCTAAAAATTCACCATCTTTTGCAACAAAAATGGCGGTTGCTCCTTGATTTAAATCTTCAGAAAGGGATTGCTCAACAAAATTTTCAGGTATTTGAATATTGAGCAAATCCAAGAGGTCCTTATTACCTGCACATAAAAGACTGTCATTCAATTTAGCCTTTACACCTTTACCAACAATCATTTCAAAGTCTGAAACTTTTTCTAAAGGATCCTTATTGTTGTCCCTATAATATTGAGTAATGGCCTTTGCCAAAGGATGTTCAGAGGGACTTTCCAATGATGCAAGCATATGAATCAATTCTTTTTCTGAAATAACAGAATATGGAATGATTTTGGTAACTGTAGGTTTACCATAGGTTAAGGTACCGGTCTTATCAAAAATCATCTGGTCGATTTTTGCCAATTTTTCAATGGAAATTCCTTCCTTAACCAAAATACCCACTTTGGTTAAATTACCAAGAGATGCCATAATAGCTGTAGGGGTTGCAAGTACAAGAGCGCAAGGACAGAAAACTACTAAAATGGTTACTGCACGAATAATTTCACCTGTAATTATCCATGTACCGATAGCGCATAGGAATGCAATAATTACAATCCAAGTTGCCCACCTGTCTGCAGATTTTACAACTTCAGCATTTTCAGGATTTGCAGATTCAACCAATTTGATCAATTTTTGAAGGGAACTGTCCTCTCCCTTTTTAGTCGCTTTCATTACAAATGAACCGTAAAGGTTTATGGTTCCACTGAATACCTCATCACCAACGACCTTATCTACAGGAATGGACTCCCCAGTCATGACAGATTGGTCAATTGAAGAGTCACCGCTAATGATTTCACCATCCACAGGAATTACTTCCCCAGGCAAAACCTTTAGAATGTCCCCAACATTAATTAAATCTGCTGCAATTTCCCTTTCGCTTTCATTTGGCTGATTATAATTTTCAATCAGGGTACCTTTGGTAGGGCTTAAGTCAATTAATTTTTCAATTCCAACTCTTGTTTTGGATACTGTATATTCTTCTAAAAATCCGCCTATTGCCATAATAACAGCAATTACTCCTGCTGCAAATAGTTCACCAATAATGATTGAGGAAATAATAGCTATTGATACAAGAACATCTGCCTTTATATCAAACTCAGTGATAAGTCCAATAGCTGCTTCCTTAAGGATTGGTATACCACAAAATATTATAGCAACCCAAATGAGACTTATTCCATATAAATCCATACCTAAAAAGTGCAAAATAATTGCAATAATAGATATGATGATGTAAATAAGATCTCTTTTCTCATCATCCATTAAAAATTCTTTTATATTCATATTACCACTAAAACTATAATTAATAAATTTAAGTTAATTTAGGGATTAATTGTCAAACTATCAAAAAACATTAATCCCCATTAAAGACCGATTGTCAAACTATCAAAAAAAACAATCAATCCCAAAAAAAGAGACCAATTGTCAAACTATCAAAAAAAAAACAATCAATCCCCAAAAAAAGAGACCAATTGTCAAACTATCAAAAAAACAATCAATCTCAATTAAAGTAACTAATCAGAGATATAGGCATACCCTTATAGGTATTGAAAATAATTAAAAAAATAAAAGTATTAATCACAAAGGTGAAAAATACTTTAAGATGGATAAAATATCAGACAATTCTTACACAGCATCTACTTTTTCAATTGCATCTTTGACACAAATAGTTACATGCCCTTGAGAATGATGTGAACAACCTTATTAAAGCAGATTTAGTCGCATTTACTTTCATTAAAATGCTTTCACAAGGAACATTCTCATAATATACAATTGATAGCATTAACTGAGCTATAATCTTTTTAAGCCACTGCGAAGATTTTCTGAATCCATACATTCTTTCAAAATTACGCAAGTTATAATTAATTACCTATACCCCATAAGGTATACATATATCTAATATACATATCCAGATATATAAATGTATCTAAAAAATTTTCATTTTGAAAATTAATTAAAAGTTTTTAAATAATCAAAAGAGAAGTAAAATAACTTAATTTAAAAAAATAAGTTAAAATAGGATAAAAAGAATGAACAAAATAATTATGATAATTTAAATAGAATTAAAAAGAAAAAGAGAACTTATAATAATGAAAAAAAGAATAGAAAAAATAAAAAGAGAGTTTATAATAATAAAAAAAAGAATAGAAAAAATAAAAAGAGAAAGTTTAAATTCTAGAATAATACTCTAAAACAGATGAAATATCCGCCAATGCTTCCTCTGTGTCACCCTTATCAATTGCATCCTTTACACAATGATTTACATGTCCTTCAGCAATGATATGACCTACCTTATGTAAAGCGGATTTAGCAGCATTTACCTGCATTAAAATGTTTTCACAAGGAATGTCCTCATCAATCATACGATCGATAGCATTTAACTGACCTATAATCTTTTTAAGTCTTCTATGAAGATTTTCTGAATCCATACATTGTTTCAAAATATCCACCAACCGGAAAAAATAAAATAATAAAAAAATTTTAAAAATAAATGAAAAAAGAATAAGAATAAGAATAAAATAGGAAAATTAGAATTAACTAATTTATCCTAATAATAAATTAGAAGAATTAGCTAATTTATCCCAATGAAAAAGAAAAATTAGAAAAAATTTAATTTAATCCTAATTTTTCAGGGAAATATGTATCTACTACATATTCAAGCCCATACTTGGAGAAAGATTGCTGTTCTGCTTTCTTACCAATCTTAAGCATCTTCTTAATTTCAGTTTGCCAGAAATCTCCTCTGTACCTTGGGTCTTTAGCAAGCTCTTTCAATCTTAAAACATCAATATCCTTTAATGGATCTGTTGGAAGATCATATTCTATAATATCACTGGCGGTTACTCCCAAGAATTTAGCGTCAGGAGTAGCCAAATCGTGATTTACATGAGCTAATTTTGCACTTCCGGAAATAATTACCTGTGCAATGTGGAATCCCCAAGGGTCTCCGTCGTTACAGATATAAACAGGAAGTTTCAATTCTTCATTTACCCTTTTAATAAATCTTCTTGTAGCACGTGCAGCTTGACCTTTAAGTCCGACAATCAAACAGTTGAATTTCTTGTAAGCTTCCTCTTGAACCAACCTGTGGAACATTCCCATGGTTTCCACTGCCAAAACAAAGTCAGCACCACAGTCCAACAATTCCACTTGGTCAATGGTTGGAGAAATGGTATAACCTGATTTTCCAGCTCTCATTGCATTGATTTCAAAGTCACCATCCAATAGGGTAATGTCTCCGTAAACTGATGCGCCGTCCTCTTCAGGCATTAATCCTAAATCTTCACGGGTAGTACCTAATGCAACTTCCAAATCCTCACCTACAATGTTGGATTCCTGTTGTGTATTGAATTCAATACCCCAACCTTCTGAGATATAATACATCTCCCTGATAGTTGCAGTCTTGTCTCTTAAAACAAGGTCCTTACAGAAATTAGCCACATAAACCATTTGACCTAATTTTCTGATTTGCTTTACGTTACCAAGAGATCTTTTACCGAATCTGTCACCGAGAACATAGTAACGTTTGTCTTCATCATAAACAATATTACCGGTTCCTCTTGAAGGAATTCTTAATGTAGGGACCTTATTTTTCTCGATTTCTTCAATAATCTCTTCTCCAAAACCTTTTAGTTTGTTAAATGTATACTCTTTACGTTTATCTCTATGAGTGTGTTCATGTACAGTTTCTTCAGCCATAAATATTACCCCCTATTCAGAATCAAATAAAGTTGCTTGTTCATCTTTGGACTCTTCAGACTTTTTAGAATTTTTAGATTTGGATTTCTTAGGTTCATCATCTTCAAATATTTCATCCAAATCAGATTCCTGAGTCTTGATTCTTGTGGAATGTTCATCATCAACAACATGACCAAATTCGTCAAGTTCCTCAAGTAAGGAATCTACGAAGTCTTCTTCCTCTTCTTCTTCCTCAATCTTTTCACCCATAATCTCAGCTAAAGCCTTTTTGGTTACCTTAGCAAGAACAGGTTTATAGTCCGGCACACCGGTTTCTGCAAGAGCTGCTGCCTCTTCAATAATGATAGGAACATAATCCTCAAAGATTTTTGCCCTCATTTCCTTTTCCTTAGCAGCCTTTTTGGAACGGATGTGCTTTTGAAGTCTTCTTGCAATTTTCATTGTAGCCTGTCTGATTTCATTAACGATTTCAGGTTCAGGAGCAACACTCTGTTTTCCGGTAGAAAGATATGGAACTTGAGTAGAGATAATATTTACAAATAATGTAAGAGGAGTGTTGTCAAAGTCTCTTAGACCATAACGTTTCCAGTCGATTGATTGTAAAGCTTGAGTGATAGCACAGCTTCCCTGATCGAAAGTCAAAGGAACCCTATTTGCAAATCTTAGGATTTCAGATTTTCTCTGTTCATTGACAACTCTACCTGCATCTCCACCATAAGCGATACCCGCCTCTATAATGAATGCAACCCCACCTTTATAGGTGACAGGTTTTCTTGTAATGGTTGTAATGAATTCAGGTTTTAGAATCAATTTCATACCCTTTTCAATTTGCTCTTCACCAATAGGAATAAGTCCAGAAGTAGGAGGCGCCATAAACTTCATCTTTTCAAATGCGTGAACAATAGCTTCAGCTTCATCCCAAGTCATGCTTTTTGGACGTTTCTTCATATCAATTCCAGTTATTTCAGCTAATTCCTTAACCTTTTTGGAAGACATTCTTGATAGGGAACTGGTTAACATACTGCTAAAGTTTCTCTTATCAGTAAATTTAGCAATTGTAACAATATCGTCAGCAGTAACCCCCTTAGGGTGAGGCAATACCTCTTTAGGTAAAACTGGAACAATATCTGCTGCTCTTTTAAATATGTACTTATGTCCTTTCGGATCCCTGAATGTAATTTTAGCGTGAGGGTTTGCAATCATGGTCCTACGGATGTATTCGAAAGCACCTTGTTCTGCCAAGGAGTATGAAACCTCCTTAAAGTGGAGTCTTATACATACACCAGTACTTTCCGGTTCAAGATATTCTTTTCTAATTAAATCTCCTTTATTTTGCTTTACATCCATTTTAAATTCCATTTTTACCCCTTTAATCTTACCCTCTTCTTCCCAACCGGAAATAACATGGGTAGATTCACCTGTAGTCATTTGGGATAATAATACACAACCACTACAACCTAAACCTTGTTGTCCTCTTGATTGAATATTTCTGAATTTGGAACCTGCAAACATTTGACAGTATACCTTCATTACAAAATCTTCAGGAATGCCCGGACCGTTATCTGAATGAGTTAAAACATAGTGATCTTTACCTAATTGCTCTAACTTAATACTTATTTCAGGTAAAATTCCTGCTTCTTCTGCTGCATCAAAACTGTTAGTGATCAATTCGTGGAAAACAATTGTTAAAGAACGAATTTTTCCAGTAAACCCTAACATCTGCTTATTTTTTCTAAAGAACTCTGATGGTGTCAATTTTTTAAAATTCTTAAAGAGTTCATCTGCTTGTTGAGCCACTTTTTACCTCCTAATCATTTAGAATAATATATCAATTAATTTAAAATAATTAAATACTTCAAGCAATAGTTAAAAAATTTAAAAACCTCAAGAATAATAGGAATCTTGAAAAAATTTCAACTATCTAAAACAATTCAAACATTTTTAAATTCTTGAAAAAATTTCAACTATCCAAAACAATTCAAATAATTTTAAATTAAATATAAAATAAAAAATTTTATCAAAAATAAAATTTGTGATTATAATTTCTATAAACGTTTTTAGTAAACAAATTAAAATAATCATTATAAAAATTTAATAATGAACCATTTTAAAAAATTCTTATAAAAATTTAATAAGAAAATCATTTTAAAAATGTATACTAAAAATTTTTCAACTTTCAATTAATTCAAATCATAATATAATTAAAAATTATTTTCGAAAAACTAAGAATAAATTAAATGTTTATAGTGGTAATGTTTTGATTAAAAAAATTATTCTAAAATTCTTAAAAAAATTTCTAAAAATACATGAAAAAATTAACTAAAACATAGTAAATTCTTCACTACATACATATATGTTTATGAAAGTATATAATACTTTGCATAAAATTTAATAATTTTACATCAAAATAAGCAAACTATAATAAAAAATAAGGCTAAATTTATTTTAAAGAAAGTTTACTATTTAACAACTATAAAAAATTTAATCCCATACATACCCGTCTATTACGATACATAAATTATTAATAAAAATTCATTCATAAGAATACAAACAAAAAATGAAAATGAAAAATTAGAAAAATAGTAAAAAAAGTATGTGAATCCTAATAAAAGAAGAATTTTTAAAAAAATTAAAATTTAAATTTTTTTAATCGTATATTGGAAAAATTAAAAAAAATTAAAATTAAAAATTTTTTTAAATATCCTAATGGAAAAATTAAAAAAAAATTAAAATTAAATTTTTGAAAAATAAAAAAGAAAAATAATAAAATTATGAAATAATAAAAAATAGAAAATAAAAAATTCCATTAAAAAAATAAAAGAATAATAAATATTAAAATAATTAAAATAATTAAAATAATTAAAATAATTAAAATAATTAAAATAATTAAAAAAAATAAATAAATAAAATAATTAATTATTTAATCATCTAAGTCGTCACGGAATTGAATTTCATCCCTTTCGATTCCAACAACTTCCTTAAATTCTTTCATTTTACGTTCATTTTTCTTATTTTCCAAGAATGAATAAACAGATTTATGTCTAGATCCATTAAGAATCATTTCTACAGCTTCTTTAGCAACCATAACATTTTCAAGTTCACCAATCAAAGAAACTGTCTTACCATAAATTGCCATATCCACTTCAGCCATATCAACAATTATTTCTCTTGTTTTACCATCCTTTCCAATAATTCTTCCTTTATATCTTGCCATTGCTTTTTTAGATTTACCCACATATAATGGCAATTTAATTATTTCAAGATAAATGTCATCTTTATTTAATTTTAATGCTACATGAGGATTAAAACCACGAGCAATAGCCTTGACAATATGATTTGCTTTCCAGACTCCAAGAGGATCTTCCATATTGTCACTAGGATAAATAGCTACAGTACCTTCATCACTATCAATATCTAAATGAGTATTAGTTGCATTTTCAATTAATTGTTTTGTTTCTCCTTTTGTTCCAATTAAAGCACCAACCCTATCAGCAGGAACTTTAAGATAGTCAGTTTCTGGCAATTTATTCACCTCATTTTAATTTTAAAAAAAAATAATTAATTATTTAAAGTTCTTAATATTAATTATTTATTTAATTTTATAAATATTTATAAATTATTTGGCAAAAACAAAACTATCTTGAACTATAAGATAGTTTATAAAATATATACCATTAAATTTTGGCAAGAGCATTTGAAAACTAATATTAAATATTTGAAAATAAAAAAAGGATTAAATTTGAATAAATAATTCTATTTAATCAAGCTATTAGTTAAATCTTCTATAGATGTGTCTACACCCATTTTGGAAAATTCAAAGCTAATATTCTTAATATCCCTTTCAAGCAATTCATTTGCAATTATATGATCTCTTACAACGGATTGTGAAACATCAATTATAACCGGTTTTTCATCCTGATTAAGGATATTATAAGTGGATAGGTCCCCATGGATTAAATTAGCCTTATTTATAAATTTATCCATTTGATCGACCAATTGCTCATAAAAATCATTAGGGTCTTGTGGAGGAAGATTCTTAACGGTTGGAGAAGGATTTCCTTCATCATCTCCAATAAACTCAATTATCAATACATTATTAAGACTTACAATAGCTTCAGGCACATTTACACCTGCTTCCTTAAGTCTTGTTAAATTTCTAAACTCCTTATTAACCCAATTATTAATCAATTGTCTCTTATTACTTGAACGAACATTAAAACGTGGATCTCCTGCAATATAATATTGCATCTTTTTAAAATCAGAAGTGGCAATCCTATAGATTTTAACCGCTACAATGGAACCGTCTTCCTTTATTCCCTTTAGAACATTTGCTTCCTTCCCAGTACTGATAGCACCATTCAAAACATCCAAATAACCTTGATTAGCCAATTTATAAAGGATTTGTAAAGTGGACTTATCAAAAATCTCACTTGAAACCTTCCTATCATCAGCATCCTTAGTTCTTTTTCTGGAAATAAGTTTTTGAACCTCTTCATCCGCTTTAGCTACACGAGGATTTTCGTCCATAAAACCACCTATATAAAATTATGCAAAATCATTTACAGTTAAATTAATCCAATATCCTTTACAGTTAAATTAATCCAATATCCTTTACAGTTAAATTAATCCAATTCTATTTGCCCAATATAAATATTATTCCCATAAACAAATAGAAATAACTTAAAAACTTATTAAATTTAAAAAAAGTATAAAAGTCAAAATAAAAAACAAAGAAAAATAGAAAATATCTGAAATAAATAAAAAAAGAAAATATAAATCAAAAGATTTACATTTTTAAATAGCCTTTTCTTTCAAGCCAATTAGATTCTGTTCTTGTATATCTCCAAATTACATCCGCCTTTTGGTCAGATTGGAAATCCCAAGGTTTTACAAGAACTACGTCCCCTTCACGAATCCAAATTCTTTTTTTCATTTTACCAGGGATACGTGTCATTCTGATATTACCATCAGCGCATCTTACTTTAATTTTTCCATGTCCCATAATTTGTTCTACAACTCCAGGAATCTCGCCTTTTCTTGGAGTACGTACTCTTCTATACTCTTGTTGATCGTTATTTTGTGGTCTACTCAAAATTTGCCTCCTACACATTCTCCAAAATAATACTATAAAAAATTATACTAAATTAAATATTTTTAAATAAATAAAATTAAATCAATATTTTATAATCATAGCAAATAATTTATTATTAATTATTATATCCTTCTTTATATATAATATTACCCACTATACAATCATGAATTATTTTTAAAAATTAATGACAATATTATAAAAAATTAAAAGAATAATCAAAATAATGATATTGAAAAAATGTGAAAAAATCATCAATGAAAAATAGGGCATTAAATAAATAAAAAAATCAAGCAAAAAATAGAAAAAAACTAATTAAAAAAAAGTAAAAAATCAAGCAAAAAATAGATTTAAATTATTTTAGAAAAAGAATATAAAATTTTTAAATAAAATTTTTAAAGCGGAGAATCTAATTAATTAAATTTAAAAGTTCAGAAAAAAATCAAAAAAACCATTAAACCTTTTTAAACTTGGCAATTCTATTGTTTCTAGGTTTTAAAAATGGAGACACAATAGTTATAAATACTGGAGAATATTTTTTCATTCCATCAGTTACATTTAACTCTTTAATAAGTTTATATGCCGGAACTAAAGATTCGAAATCCTTGCTTTCCTTTACGCCCCAGGTAAATACTGCACCGGTGGTTTTAGTAGCTTCATGTATTTTTTGATTTTTAACCATCCATTCAGACATCAATTCCAAAAGCAATTCCACATTTTCAAATTCTTCAGCTATCTTTGAAAACAATTCAACAACATCATCCCTTTCCAAATACATCAATACTCCTTCAGCAATGACCAGAAGATTTTCCTTATTCTCTACCTGTTCCATCCAGGAATAGTCAAATACAGAAATTGGAATATTCACAATTCTGTCATTTTTCTCAATAAGCTTTTCCCTTAATTCCATAACTTCAGGCAAATCTATATTATACCATTTGATTTGACCGTTATCCACTCTTGAAAATCTGTCATCAAGTCCACATCCAATATTTACAACAGAGCAGTCAGGATACTTTTGAATAAACTCATTTGCAAAGTCATCGAGAAATACTGTTCTTCCACAGCATCCCCAAAAGTTCAATTTATTTGTTGAATCCTTAAATCGTTTTTTAAAATCATAATCCAAACTGCCTATTACTTTTATGGCAGTTTCATCGATAAATTGAGGATTCTTTCTTTCAGCCTCCAATGCTCTTGAATACAATGGAATGAGCATTGTTTCGGTTACTCCACTTAAATCGACTTTTTCTTTCATAATTATCACCTATATATTTTTAAAGATTAATTTCATAAATTTTATTTTAAATTTATAAATTAATTTATAAAATAATTTATAATTATATTTTATAATATATAAGAAAGATCGGAAGAGCGTCGTGTA
>NZ_CALCYR010000029.1 GCF_937906425.1 uncultured Methanobrevibacter sp.
GAAAAAATAAAGAAAAAATAAAGAAAAAATAAAGAAAAAATAAAGAAAAAATAAAGAAAAAATAAAAAAAGATAAGATAACTAATTAGAGTCCAAAAGCTCATAAAGTTCAGGAATTACCTGTTCGAACTTTACTCCATAAGTGTGGGTTGAATCTCCAATTGTCTTTTCTATTGATCTTTTTGTAAATTCTCCAGCAATCTTTGCAGCTGCAGATGGACTCTTTCCACTCATTACAGAACCTACAAAAGTTGAAGCAAAAACATCACCTGTTCCATGGGATACATAATCAACCCTATCATTATAAACAATTTCAATGGAATCATTTTTCTTGTCTAAAACAATCATGCCAAGTTTGCCTTCCTCATTTGCATCCCCCTTTAAAATAACATATCTCTTGGTAAAATCAGCAAGTTCTCTAGCCATCTCCAACATTTCCTCTCTTGAAAACTCCTCTTTCCAAGGTTTATGCAATAGATAACATGCTTCTGTAGTGTTTGGAAGAACATAATCACCTAATTTACACAACTCCCCCATCCTGTCAGCAAATTCCTGGTTAAAACCGTTATAGAATTCACCATTGTCTGCCATTGCAGGGTCAACAAATACTAAACCATCAGGCTTAAGTCTGGAATCAATGATGTCCTTAATATAATCCAACTGTTCAGCAGATGCTATAAAACCAGTGTATATTGCATCAAAGCAGATTCCTTCCTTTTCCCAATGTTTTCTTATTTCAGGAAGATCCTCAGTCAAATCCCTAACAGTATAATCTGAAAAACCTGAAGTGTGTGTAGATAAAACTGCAGAAGGAAGAATAGCTGTTTCAATTCCAAAAGCAGACACTAAAGGCAATGCAACTGTTATGGAACACTGTCCAAAACAGGATATGTCTTGGATAGTTAAAATTTTTGTTGTTTCATTCATTTTTTCAAACCTAATATTTTAATTAAGAATCCCTAATAGAACTATTTAATTTCATACTATTTAAATTTATTTAAAATAATCTATTTTTCAAGATTAAATTGAAAAAATAAGATAATATTTCTTTAAAACTAAAAATAAGATTAAAATGAACTAAAATAATGAAATAACAATGATAATGTTAATTATTATACATTTTTAAAAAAAATAATTGAATACAAATTTTTAATTTTTTATTGAAGATCGGAAGAGC
>NZ_CALCYR010000030.1 GCF_937906425.1 uncultured Methanobrevibacter sp.
GTAATTAAATTTAATTATTTAATAATTTAATTTAATTATTTTATTTAAAATCTAATTTTGTAAATTAATTTGCTTATTTAATAATTAAATTTGAAAATAAATAATAATATTAAATATTAAAACAAATATTTAAATATTAGCAATTAAAAAATTTTATAAAACTTCTTTAAAAAATAAGATATGAGGCAGAATAATGAAAATAGACAAAAACAAGAATAACATATTCACAATAGGATTATCAATCCTAATAATCTTTGACATAATCTTTTTAATCTTTTCATTAGCCTACAATCTTTCAGATAGCGTTTACTTTAACATAATTCTTTTCGATACATTTGTCTGCATATTGCTTCTGATTGAATTCTTCTCCAGATTCAGCAAGTCTGGTGAAAGAAAAAAATTCATTATAAATAATTTCTCAGAGCTCTATCCTGCAATACCATTCGATTTGATATTCATTCCAATTCTCATTATAGTGCCTGAACTGGCGGGTTTACTTATTTTATTGAAGTTCATAAAAATAATATTGCTTGCTTATCAGTTCTTTAAGACAATTGGAGTCTTTTTGAAAGACACATATCTTGATGAGATATTTGCAATTTTCATTATTGTCATAGTTGCATCCACATTGGCATTATATCTCTTTGATCCAAGCATGACCGATCTTTTTGACAGTCTCTGGTTTGTCATTGTCACACTTACAACAGTCGGATATGGAGACATCCTGCCAAGCACTGCAATAGGAAAATACATAAGCATCCTTCTTCTCATATTCGGAGTCTTAATATTCAGTGCAGTAACCGCTGCAATGGCAAGCTACTTTATGAAAAAACTTATTACTAATGAAAATTATTATGAGGAAAATTTAGTGGACAACAATGATGAGATAATCAAGAACAAATTAAAAAGCACTGAAAAGGAATTGGAAGAAATCAAGAGTGAATTAAAAGAAAACAAAAAAATAAACCAAGAACTAAAAGAAGAAATAATCGAATTAAAGGAATTAATTAAAAATAATAAATGAATTTTTAAATACAATTTTATTCATTTAAATAAAGAGAAAATTCAAATTATCAAAATTTATTAGAAATCTTAATAATTTAGCTATTTAAACTTTTCAAATTTATTTTAAACAAATATTTAAGGAATTAAAATGTCAACCAAGGTAAACTCTCCAGATGAACTTCCTCAAAGGCCAGGAATCTATATAATGAAGGACAAGAATGAGGAAATCATTTATGTTGGAAAGTCAAAATCACTTAAAAATAGGGTAAAGTCCTATTTCCAAAAGAACCTGGACAGGCCAAAAACCCAAGTTCTCATGAGCCATTTCAATAGCCTTGAATACATTGTAACAAATTCCGAAAAGGAAGCGCTTATTTTAGAGGCAAATCTCATTAAAAAGCATAGGCCGAGATATAACATTCGCCTTAAGGATGACAAGAGATATCCCTACGTCAAGATTACAGAAGAGGACTTTCCAAAACTGGTAATTACAAGAAACATTGGAAAGACTGGAACCTACTATGGACCATTTACAGATGTAGGTAGCGTAAGGCAAACCGTTAAATTCCTTAAGCAGCTATTCCGCATCAGAACCTGTAAGAGAATGGATGGACCATGCCTAAACAGTCAGATTGACCTTTGTTATGCTCCTTGTGACGGTCAGATAAGCAAGGAGGAATATGGAGAACACATTAAAAAGATCGACCTGTTTTTCCAGGGAAAATACAACAAGATCATAAAGGATTTGGAAAGAGAGATGAAGGAGGCTGCATCAAAACAGGAATTTGAAAAGGCAGCAGTCATCAGGGACCAAATCAATTCAATTGTAGAGGTTATGGAAAAGCAGTTTGTTGAACTTAACAATGAATTGGACCAGGACATAATTGCAATCTCATATACCCGTGAAAATGCTGTTGTGGTTGTAATGAGCATAAGAAATGGCAAAATCATGGGAAAGGACGATTTCCTTATGAACGGTTCAAAACACACCACATCAGATGAGGTCATTTCAGCATTCATCAAGCAGTACTATGGAATCAACAGGCATATTCCTAAGGAAATACTTCTGGAAGAGGAAATACCTGACAATGACCTTATTGAGGAATGGTTAAGTGACTTAAGAGGAAACAAGGTTTCCATTAAAATCCCTCAAAGGGGAAACAAGCTAAGACTTGTAAGAATGGCAAGCAAAAATGCAGACATTATCAAAAACCAGAAGCAAAAGATGGAAAACTCAATGATTGAACTTAAGAAATACCTTAAGCTTGAAAAGCTTCCAAGAGTCATTGAAGGTTATGACATCTCAAACATTTCAGGAAAATTGGCTGTAGGTTCAAAGGTCTCATTTTTAGATGGAAAACCTAACAAGAAACAGTATAAAAAGTTTAGGATGAATACTCCAGGACCTAACGATTTTGCAATGATGAAGGAACTTCTCCAAAGAAGACTGAAGCCATTGAAGGAACATTATGACAAGATAAGATATAATGAGGAACAATTGAGCAAGAAAAATAAGGAACATATTGAAACAATTGACATAGAACCTTTAAAACTTGGAGAGGAACCAAATCTAATTGTTATTGACGGCGGCAAGGGACAATTGGGAATGGCTGTTGACGTTTTAAGGGAATATAATCTTACACACATTCCAATCATTGGTCTTGCAAAGGAATTTGAGGAAATCTATGTGCCCAACAGCAGTTTTCCAATCATAATCCCTCAGGACAATGAGGCATTGCACTTGCTCCAACAGGTAAGGGACGAATCACACAGGTTTGCTGTAACATATCACAGAAAACTAAGATCCAAAAAGATTGAGGAATCTCCACTTGACAATATTCATGGAATTGGCAAAAAAAGAAAGGTGGAACTCTTGAAACACTTTAAGGACCTTGAAGGAGTTAAAAAGGCAAGTATTGAAGAATTGATTGAAGTTAATGGAATGAATGAAAAAGTAGCCAAGAATGTTTATGACTATTTCCATGAGGAAAACTCTTAATAATAGCTTAAATTTAATTTAAAAAAATAAAAATAATAAAAAAACTTATTAAAAATAGCTTAAATTTAATTTGAAAAAATAAAATAATAAAAAACTTATTAAAAATGGCTTAAATTTAATTTAAAAAAATAAAAATAATAAAAAAGCTTATATAAATAGCTTAAATAAGATTAAAATTAA
>NZ_CALCYR010000031.1 GCF_937906425.1 uncultured Methanobrevibacter sp.
CTATGGGTTTCGGTCTATGGGAATTTCATTTTGCTGCCAGCCTTTTTTTATCGAAGAATATTTAGTTTTATTTATTACGAACTTTTTATTTTTACTTTACTTTTACTTTTACTTTTTCTGACTCTTATTTTTGATTTTAATTTTTTTCTATTATTTTAGTGTTGATTTTCTTTTTTATTTTTATTATTTTCTTATTTTACTTCTGGATTTTCTTTTCTATTTTTATATTTTTTTCATTTTACTTCTGGATTTTCTTTTCTATTTTTATTATTTTCTTATTTTACTTCTGGATTTTTGTTTCTATTTTTATTTTTCTTTTTATTTGCTTTGGAATTTTCTATAAAATTTTTATTTACCTATTATCATCTTATTCTTTCTTTTACCAAAAATTTTATATATTATGTATAACAATTGTTATATAATGAATATTTTTCTTAAATCTTTTTATTAATCTTGGTATTTTGAATTTTTTATATTAATTGAATCTTTTGCCATTAATTTTAAAATACTGATTTCTTATTCTAAGCTTTTGTTTTAACATATGTTTTCAACAAAAACTTTATATATTATGTATAACAATTGTTATATAATGGATATTTTTCTTAAAATCTTTTCAAAATTATATGGTTTTGAAAAATTATTTTTTTAGTTAAATTTTATAACAATTGTTATAATTTTTTATAAGAATCTAAATAAGATTATGGATCTTTTAAGTAGTGAGTAGAATTTTAAGAAAAAACAAAAATATTCATTTTTTATATTTAATAAATTATTATAGGTGATAAAATGACTAATAAAGATTATGGATTAAGTACTTTAGGATTACACGCAGGACAAGAAGAACCAGACCCGGCAACTGGGGCAAGAGCCGTTCCAATCTATCAAACTTCTTCATATGTATTCAAGGATACAGATGAAGCAGCAAACAGATTTGCTCTTGCAGAGTTCGGTCAAATTTATAGTAGATTAACCAACCCAACATCCGATGCTTTTGAAGCGAGAATTGCTGCAATTGAAGGAGGTAACTCCGCTATTTCTGCTGCAAGTGGTTTGGCTGCCATTACTTATGCACTTTTAAACATTACCGAACCTGGAGACGAAATTGTTTCTGCTGACAATTTGTATGGTGGAACTTACCAATTATTTGATTACACTTTCAAGGACTTGGCACGTACCGTTATTTTTGTAGATTCCCAGGATTTAGATGCTTTTGAAGCTGCCATTACAGACAAGACCAAGGCAATCTATGTAGAATCTCTCGGTAACCCTAAATTGGATGTGCCTGATTTTGAAAAGCTTGCTGAAATTGCTCACTCCCATGACATTCCTTTGATTGTAGACAATACTGCAGGTGTAGGAATTGTAAGACCTCTTGATCATGGTGCTGATGTTATTGCGGCTTCCGCTACCAAATTTGTAGGCGGACATGGTACTGCAGTCGGCGGTTATATTGTAGACAGCGGCAGATTCAACTGGGGTAATGGAAAATTCCCAACTATCTCTGAACCTGATCCAAGTTACCATGGATTAAACTACTGGGAAGTATTTGGAGATTTCCCTGGACTTGGAAACATTGCTTACACTCTCCGTATCAGAGCCAGATTGCTTAGGGATTTAGGTGCAACCCTTGCTCCTGTACACAGCTTCATATTCTTGCAAGGTCTTGAAACCTTAACCATCAGAATGGATAAACATTCTGAAAATGCAGCTAAAGTGGCTGAACATTTAAACAATCACCCTGCTGTCTCTTGGGTAAGTTACCCTGGTCTCGAATCCCACCCAAGTCATGAAACCGCTAAGAAATACTTAAATGGTAAATACGGTGCTTTAATTGCATTTGGTATTAAGGGCGGTCTTGAAGCAGGTAAGGAATTTATTGACAATGTGGAATTATTATCATTGCTTGCAAACATTGGTGATGCAAAAAGTTTGGTTATTCACCCAGCTTCAACCACTCACCAGCAATTAAGTCCTGAAGAACAGGAAAGCACTGGAGTAACTCCTGATTTAATCCGTTTATCCATTGGTCTTGAGGACATTGATGATATCCTTGCTGATATCGATCAAGCTTTGGAAAAAGTAGTTGCTAAATTCGGCGAATAAATTTAAGAAAATTAAATGATAATTAAATAATTTATTATTATAATTAATTTTTAAATTTATTTTT
>NZ_CALCYR010000032.1 GCF_937906425.1 uncultured Methanobrevibacter sp.
TATTTCTAATTGGTATATTGAAGGCGGAAATGGATATGAAACCTTATCTGAAGCTTATGCTGCTGCAAGCAGTGGCGATGTGATTTATGCTAAGGCTGGAACCTATGATTT
Source organism: uncultured Methanobrevibacter sp. (assembly GCF_937906425.1). Taxonomy (GTDB): domain Archaea; phylum Methanobacteriota; class Methanobacteria; order Methanobacteriales; family Methanobacteriaceae; genus Methanobrevibacter. The sequence goes on from NZ_CALCYR010000032.1 coordinate 112, forward strand.
AAATGGAATTACAATCAGTAAAGCAATAACTATTAAAGCTAATGAATCAGGTGCTGTTATTTTAAACGGTAATGGTAATCAAATATTTAATATTAAGTCAAATGTAGTTTTAGATAATTTAACATTTATTAATGGTTCATCAAGTTCTAATGGCGGATTAATCTATTTATCCAGCGGTTATTCCTTAGTAATAAACAATTCTGTATTTAGGGATTCTCAGGCTACAAGCGGACAAGGTTCTGCAATATATGCGGCATCAGGAGCATTAAATGTAATAATTGAAAATTCTGCTTTCGAGAATATTAAAGCAGCTGCTGCTTTAATTAATTGTAGATCTTCAAGTTCAGTATTTACTGTAATCAAATCAAACTTTACAAATATTAATGTAAGTTCAAATGGAATTTTCTATTTCTATGAAGGCGGTATTAATGCAATTGATTCTCAATTTATTAACATTTCTGGAGCAGAGGGTGCAGTAGCTTACTTCTGGGGTTTAAATAACAATAATTTCACAAAATGTATCTTTGATAATGTTACCACCAGTTCAAATGGAATAATTTATTCCAATGGCAGAACAGTTAATGTAGGTTACAGTATTTTTGCAAATGTTAACAAAGCTCTTTACTCTTCATCAACATCCGGAATTACAGCAGTCTATAATTTCTTTGGTACAAATGATAAGGCAAATACCACTATGGTTAATTCATATACTAAAAACTATAATTGGACCATTGTGAGCTTATCTTCCCAAAGTGACACTCTCTATTCTGGAACTAATAACATGATTACATTAGACTTCAGCAAATTCACAGATGGAACTGCTATTTATGCTCTTCCAGATTCAATGCCTGATTACACATTTGATTTAACTGCTACAGCAGGTACTGTTGATTCAAGTGTAACTGTTGAAAATGGTTTGGCAACTGCAAATTATCTTGCACCTAATGAAGAGATGAATGAGGTAACAATAACCGCTAATCCAAGTGGTGCTGAACTTAAGTTTGCAATTATGGACACTTCTTCATTAATTGTTGTAGCTACTGACGGTTCAAATACAGATGGTTTAGGAACTATGGACAGCCCATACCAAACCATTGC
>NZ_CALCYR010000033.1 GCF_937906425.1 uncultured Methanobrevibacter sp.
ATTTTCAATTAAATTAATTTAAATCTATTTTATAATCAATTTTGCTTTTTTAGTAATTGCCTTATAACAGTCGTCTCCATCAAACTTGACAGTAAAGCCATAAGTTCCCTTCTTATTCAAGCTGATCTTGACTGTAGCAATTCCCATAGAATTTGTCTTTCCAGTGTAATGCTTTCCATTTACAATAAATGAAACCAACTTTCCACTTATCGGACTGCCGTAAATTGAACGCAGACTTGCAGTAAGTGTCTTGCCTTTAACACTTGCCTTATATGTCTTGCTTGAAACTGTAAGCTTAGGAGTCTGAGGATTTACGGTTATCTTAGCAACTGCAAAGCTTGCATTATAGTTTTCATCCCCTGCAAAGTACATTGCAAAGGTATATCCTCCTGCAACCCTAAGATTTACCTGAACTCTAAAACCGCCAGTTTCATTGGTAATATAATTATAGACATGTCCATTGAATCCAACTGAAACATTTCTGCCAGCCAATGGATTTCCAAAGCCGTCAACTAAAACTGCATTAAAGTATTCGCCGATTCTGCCTTCAATGTTTGGATTGAATGAAGTGGTGCTCATGTTTTCAAATACAAATCCGGCAGCTATTTTACTGACCTTAAGCTCTCCAATGGCATAGGATGAAGCATAATTCTCATTTCCTTCATAAACTGCAAAGATTGCATAGTCCCCTGCCCTTAAATCAGGAATTTGAAGTGATGCCCTACCATCCCTTGCACTGATATTGTAATATTTTCCATCAGCAAAAACCATTATTTCCCCATCCAATGGAGCAAAGGATTGGGTAAGTATTAAATCGACTGTAAGATTATCGCCATAGCTAATATTGTCAAGGCTCAGTACAAGATCTGTTTGCTTAAGTTCAAGAGGAATCTCAACTGATATCTCAACTGGAACTTCAATGGCATTGTTATATTCCTTGATTTTTATGGAAGCTCTAAGTTCAAGCCCATTTTCATCAATATATTTTACAATTACACTTGAATTCCCCTCAACTGCAATATTGGCTCTTCCATTATCATCCAATGTCAAATTGGACCCAATTCCATTAATAATTACTTGAACAGCCCCATTTGAAATAGGATTATTGTCCAAATCCTTAAGGCTTATGGAAAGGACTCCTGAATCCTCATCCAATTCAATTGTTCCATTAGGAATAAGTGAAATGAAAACATCATGATCTATGACTGAACTGCGATTTTCAACTATAATCACTGCAAAGGCCTCTGAAGCGAGATAAATATTATCTAAACTGCCTCCATAATAAACTTCAAGATTTAGCTTTCCACTAATGATTGCGCTTTCATCACTTGATGGAATGGATTCAAATTGAATATCATCAATGATTGCAGTTCCATCTTCATCTGTAAAGCATTCTGATTGGATGCCGTTAATAATGCAAATCAATTTGGAATCCTTCAATGGATTATTTCTGGAATCCACCAATTTTAAAATAATGCACTCATCATCATAATCTATCAATATTTTGGTTTTGCTTGAAAATGTCAAGCTGCCATTGATTAAGGCTCCATTATAAGAAGAATCAGTTTCCGGATTGAATCTTATCTCATAATCAATCAATCCGATAAGCCCCTCACAATCAAATACTGCAATACCATTCTCATCTGTCAAATTGCTTAAAGTTTGATTTGAATAAGTGAAGCTAATGTTTCCGCCGGATATAGGATTTTCACCATCAGACAAATATACATAAAGAGCGGACCCATTCAAGGCAAAATCCAAGGTGGAATTGATTTTATTAATATTCAAGGCAATATCAATTCCCGTAAGTGAAATCTCATCATCACTTAAATTACAGCTCAATATCACTGATATTCCTGGAGCCAAGGCTTCCAAATCAGCAGTGTTTAAAACTGCGCTTGAACCGTTGATTGCCAATTCAAGTTCATAGTCATTACCAGCAACCGCATAACTTACAAGGATGATTTTTCCATCCAAATCAGAACTTAAATTACCGGAATTATCCAACACATCTATATTTAGCTCTGCATTTTCACCATAAGCAATATCTATTTCCCTTAAGTTTGAAACCAATACATAGCTTGTTTTAGATTCTATTGTAATGTTTAATGAAACATCTGCAATTGAAACAATGTCCTCACCGATTGAATTAGGAATATAACTTACAAAAGAGGAATTATTTGATATATTGACCTTTGTCTGGTTAAGATATCCATTCAATGCAGTCAATTCCAATTCGATTTGAGGAATCCAATCCGGAATATCCTCCAAATCTGTACCGTTGAATGACTTGAATTGGACAGAGAGCTGATAGCTTTTTTCAAAAGTGAATTCTGTGTCATTTATAGAAAGGTCTACAACAATCCAGCTTTTGGCCAATGATCCGTTTAAGTTGTTTATAGAGTCATAAGTTGAAAGCAATGGAGCATTGCTTGAGAAATAGTTATTGTCAATGTTTACACTTGAGTTCTTGTAGACAATGTCATTTGCAGATGATGACTTGTTTGCTGCAATTGTATCTATTTCATTTGATATGAAAATATTATTGTTTACTGTTCCATTTACAATCAATATGGCCCCTGCTCCGATGCCGCTGCCGACAAATGCATAGTTCTCCTTGAATATTGAATTTGTAATGTTTGAATATGCATTATTTGCAAAGGAATATATTGCACCGGCACTTCTTCCATTGTTTTGCTGAATTATCCTATTGTTTTCAAAGTAGGAATTGTTTACAATTAATGTTACATAATTCTTGACGATTGCTGCAGCTCCTGCACCATATGCAGTGGTGACTGTTGAATTGATGAAGCTTGTATTTTCAATGATTGTAAAGTACCTGCTTGCCAAACTACCGCTTGCACCCTGTCCATAGATTCCTGCACAGTAGTCCTCTGCACTGTTGTTTATGAATTTGGAGTTTAATACGGTTATATTGCTTTGTGAATAGATTGTTCCATATCTATCCGCCACATTGGAAATGAATTCACAGTTATCCAAGATCATTTGAGACTTATAAAGCCAAATTGCAGAGCCATAACCATTGTAGGTGTTTTTCATAGCTACAAACTTGGTGTTATTGACATTTACGATGGAATCGCTGTCTGCTGCAATTGCTGCACCTCTGAATGCTGTACTGTTTTCAAATGTACAGTTGATAATGTTTAATTCACCTTCAACAAATATTCCTCCGTCATCCTCTGTAAATCCGTTAATGAGACTTATTCCAATAAGCTCAAGTTTTGAATACTTGCTTACTGTAAAGAAGGTGCTTTGATTATTTCCGTCTAGAACAATTGTTTTTAGAGGGTTTGCACCAGAACCGCTAACTAAAGGAGCATTTACCCTTGCATTTAAAAGGTTTGCACCAGAACCGCTAACTAAAGGAGCATTTACCCTTGCATTTAAAAGCTTTGTTTCAGAATTAGTAAGTCCAAAATAATTTAAACCCAATAAATCAGAAGGATTAGACAATACAGCAATTCTAATGTTCTTTCCATCAACGCTTATATTGGAAATGATTTCATGATATCCTGGAAGACCATAAATGGTGTCTTCATCCTGTGCCGCCTCAACAGCCTGAGCCAAGGTCTCAAAGGTGGAATTTCCAATAATCCAGTTGTATTGAATTGATCTTAATCTGCCATCGATTACAGTTTCCAAATCACTTCCGGAATAGCTGCCTGAAACCACATAATCAACATAATCTTCAGAGAGATTGAATGTGTAAGTTGCCAGGCCATTGTCACCTAAAAGGGCAGTGCCGTTATAAACTCCATTCAAGCTAAAGTAAACAGTTCCTCCTGCAATGCTGAAACCCTCTTTTGTAGTTACCCTTGCATTTATGCTTACTTCAGTACCTTTAAGAGCTATTTGACTTGCCCCATCAATAAACTTAACAATGACATCCAATTTGGCGCCATCATTATAGATGATTGTACCATCAACATCAAGTATTTTCAAGTCATTGAAAATTACCTTGGATTTGGTGTAAATCAAGGCATCGCCAGGCAATACGCTTGCATTGGATAGGCTAATCCTATTTAAAATAAGTTCAATATCCCTTGAAACATTGAATATGTTTGAATAGCCCTTAGCATCAATTATTGCATTTTCATCTCCAATGATGCTAACTGACTTATCTATAATCAGGCCATTCTCAAAATAGGTTCCTTCCTTAATGTAAATAACGTTTTTAATGGAGTTTACATTAGCCAAAGCCTTTTTGATGGAGCGATATGGATTGTCCTCACTGCCGTCCCCACTGACATCACTGCCGTTAAGGCTTACAAAGATGGTGTTTAGACTAGCAGGCTCGATTGCAATATTTAGCTCAAGAAGGGTTTCATCTCCATAAATTAAACTTATTGTATCAAGACTTACAAGATTTGAAATGTAATCAATAGAGTTTTGCTGGCCATAGGACAAATCAATTGAATGAGAGCCAAGTTCCCCAATTGAAGAGGATATGTTCAGGCTAAAGTCATGGAAATAATGATTCAAGGCAGTTATGTTTTCACCATTTACACATTTGCATAAATCAAAGGAAATCTGTGAGCTTTCACCTTGAACAGGGTTTTCATCAATGCTTGCATTCAAAATTATCCATTTGTCAGTTGTTACATTGCTGTTGAACTTTCCCAATCCATTTGGATTATCATTGCTTGCCCAATAGTTATTGTCAATGTCTACAATCGCCCTATGCAAGACTGAATATGGATAACCCTCTACAAATATGTCATTTGAGATGTGACTTTCTCTTGAATCACTGTTGTTTAGGAAAATGTTATAGTTAATGTCTGCATCCTGTGATGTGAATATTGCCCCTCCCATTTTACCTGAATCCAATGAGGATGCAATTCTATTGTTTTCAAAAAGGGAGTTGCTTAGGCTTAATTTTCCCCCTTCATTGTCGATTGCTCCACCACAGTCAATTGAAGTTCCATTGATGAAAGTGGAATTTGTAACTGTCATTGTTGAGGATAAGGCAGTGGAGATGAATCCTCCCCTATAATTTGAAAATCCGTTTGTGAAATTGGAATTATATATATTTGCCTTTCTATTGTTGTTGTATACTGAAATGGCACTTCCATAATATCCTAGAGTATTGTTAAAGCTAGAATCCCTTACAGTTAAATTGCTGTAATATTCACAACTGATTGCACCGCCTAAACTGCCATCAAGTTCATTTTTTATATTGTTAAAGCTTGAATTGACTATTTCAATGCTTGAATATGAATATGCATAAACTGCAAGCCCCCTATCATATTCAGAAGAGATTATATTATAAAATCTTGAGTTTTTAATAAGAATGCTGCTTGAGGTTGCAAAGATGACATTATAGGATGAATCGCCAAATTCACAGTTATCCGCCATCAAGTGAGCATTGCTTAATTTTATAAATCCTCCAGGGCCTGAGGAAGCATTTTTAAAAATCAGATTCTCCAGATTAAGTGTGGCAGTGTCATAAACATTGAAGACAGTTCCATTCCCATAAATTAAGATTACATCCAAGGCATTTGATTTGATTGTAAGATTTTTAACAATGTCTATACTGTTTGAAACAGTTTCCACAATTGGAGAAGCGGATACAATAACATCATCTGAAGCTGCAGCATTTACAGCAGAAGCCAAATCAGAATAATTGTTTCCAGTACTTTCAACTGTCCAAAAAGCCCCTTCATTTAAATTGGAGGAAGACAAATAATTATTTCCATTTGCTTTTAAATCCACATCAAGGTCGGAAGATTCTGAATCTTTAGCATAATTTGAATCATTCAGAGAACTTAAATCAGAAGAATAAACAGAATCTTCAAGAGCCAAATCAGAAGAAACACCAATGTTAAATGAATCCACACTTGAATCGGCTGTAGAAGCCATAGTAGAATCAACAATAGAATCCACACTTGAATCCGCAGTAGAATCCACACTATAATCAAGATCAACATTGGATGAATCTTCAGCAAAAGAAGAAGGAATTGCTAAAAAGAGCATTATAAGAAATGCAATTATTAAAACCTTCTTATCCACCATCTTTTTAAACATAATTGTCACCCATTAATAAAAATATAATTTTAAGAATTTTAATTATTTCAAATAATAATTCTAATAATTTTAATTTGATTTTAAATAATAAATAATAATTTTAACTGATTTTAAATAAGAATTACTAATAATCTTAATTTGATTTTAAATAATAAATAATAATTTTAATTTTAACTAATTTTTACAGTACTTTTAACACTAATTGCCTTGTATCTTTCGTCTCCTGCGAATTTGGCAGTGAAAGAGTATGTTCCTTTCTTGGAAAGACTTACCTTAACAGTAGCTACGCCCTTTGCATTTGTAGTTGCTGTGTATGTCTTTTTGTTTACTGTGAAAGTGATCTTCTTGCCTTTGATTGCAGTTCCTCTTGAGGTCTTGAAGGTAGCGGTTAATGTTTTTGTCTTTGCACTTGCCTTATATGTCTTCTTGGCTGTTGTGAGTTTTACAGGCTCTGGATTTACTGTGATTTTAGCTA
>NZ_CALCYR010000034.1 GCF_937906425.1 uncultured Methanobrevibacter sp.
ATAATTTAAAAAAATAAAATGAGTAAAAGATAAGTAAATAATTAAGTAAAAAATAAGTAAAAATTAAAATTTTCATATAATTTTGAAAATATTATGATGATGTGTAAAAGCTTTTATTTTCTTAAAAGCTTCTTTTTTGGTGTTTAATAATAATTATTATTCTTTTTTTTTAAACTGAACTTTTCTAGAAATTTTTAATGTGAACTTTTCTTGAAATTTTTAATGTGAACTTTTCTAGAAATTTTTAAAGTGAACTTTTCTAGAAATCCAATTAGAATTTTTCAAGTATTCTTGCATAGACTTCCTTCATTTCCTCACTTGAGTTTTGGTACATTCTCTTAATGATAAGTTCAGGTGTACTTTTTGCCAAGTAATTCATTTTAGGAGTTCTGTCCACAATTAAATTGTAGTTTTCATCAAGTCCTGTAGCCTCAATACCATCAACACGTACACTTGTGTATTTCATTAACTCATTTGCCATGTGGGTAACTATAATTCCATAGGATCTGCTTTCCTTAATCATTTCAATAAAAGTTGAAATGATCTTTACAGCCGCTTCAAGTTCAGTGATTCCCTCAAGTTCATCAAGCAATACCAACTTTTCAGACTTGCTGGTTACAATAGGCATGAATACATTTAAAAATGATTCAAATGCTCCAGCATCCAATGATCTCTTCTTTGAGAAATGATAAATTTCATCCATAAGTTTTATCTTGGCTGATTTTGCAGGAACAGGCAATCCCATCTGTGCCAATATTGCAATCTGGCTGATTGTCTCAAGCAAGGTGGTCTTACCACCACTGTTTGCTCCGGTCAATAGTGCAATGTTGTCCTCTTGGCTTAAGCTGTAATTTATTCTTTGGATTTCTCCAAATTCATCCCCTTGAGTCTTTTCCTTAAGGCATAGCTCAAGGTGGAGTGCCTCATTAAGGACATATTCATTAGAGAATTCCGGTGCATTCAAGTCATAGAGATATGCAAAACTACCTAATGCATATTCGAAATCGAATTCAATTGTTTCATTCACTTCCAATTCTGCCTTTTCCTTTATTGCAGCCAAATGTTCGGCTGCAGTAATCTTCAGGTCAAAATAATTGTTTTCAGAACTTGACATTATCTCCATCTTGATTCTTTCCATTTCCATATCGTCAATTTCGATTGGATACTTTCTGATGAATGGGTCAAAATCAATGCCACTTTCGGCTTTGATATTTTCTTTTGATTTACTTAAAATTTCGTCAAATATTTGTTCTATCTTTGGAGGTAAAGCATTGTTTAATAAGTCGAGAACTTCATCTCCTTCAAGGTCTACATTTTGAATCTTTTCTTTAAGTTCTTCATCTATATGTCTTTTTTCATTATTAACAATTTCATCCAAATCAATTTCTTTCATCTTATAACTATCAAGTTCCTCAAGAATGGGTCCAATGTCATTGAGTACTGTGTCCTGTCCAAGGATTTCTCTAATCTTGCCAACCCTTTCAAAGAGCTCCTTATTTTGTCTGAAATAGTCTAAAATTGTCTCGGGCACCAGTTGGTAGGTAGGTGCATCCTTATTGATCATTATTAAATTAGGCATATCTCCAAAATCAAGGAATCCTTCGCTATAAATGTAAAATACCAGTTCGTATCCCCTTATTTCCTCTTGGAAAAATACAGAATCTGATGCGGTAATTATTGTGTAATATCTGTTTAATCCTAAATCCATCAGGTAATCGCTATCTTCAGCACTTTCCACAAGTATTGCCTTACTTGCATCATAATTAGGCTTTGCCTTAATTGGCTTATGGAGATTTTTCATAAGTCTGTTCAATTCATTCAAAGGCAATGCGGAGACCTTTTCCTTTGCATGCATTACAAATTCCAATCTTTCTCTTATAAGGTCCTCATTTTTGATTGGTGCCATAAGGAGAATTCTGTTTTTTGAATAGCTTGTGTTTGAATAAGCTAAAATCTTTTCGATTATTTCCTCATACAATTGAAAGGCCCTTTCACTTTTTAAAAACTTCTGAGCAGGATTTCCAATTAACTGGTTCATTATTTCAATTGCCTTTCTTTGGCTGATTCCATCTATTTCAATCAATCTTTCCAAATCAAGCTCTTCCATTACTCTTCTTAACTCTTCCTCTCCTCCAAGATTATCCATAATCTTTTGGGACATCTTATCTCCAATTCCTTTTATGTTTTGCAATTCATTTGATTCCATATTATAACCTTATAAGCATTGTTTTTTATTCATATTCCCAAATAGATTTTAAATTTAATTCATTCCTTTTTTATTTTAAATATTTTTGTGCTGGTTTAAAAATTTCTAATTGATTTAATTTATTGTTCTTTTATATATTCTTGTTTTTCCAAGAGCATTTGAAAAATAATATTTTAAATAAGTATTTAATTTTCATTAATAATTTCACTTAAATCTTGATATTATTCTTTTTTTAACCTTATACTATTTTAATTATTCTATTATTTTCTTAATTATTTCAATCCTTTTTCAAAATTGCTTTTATTTCGTTTTTTACAATATTTTTCAAAAATTTCAATTGAATTGTTAAAATTTAATTTTTTTGAAATTTCTTCATCTTTACCATTCTTATGATCATTTTTCTCATTTGAATCTATTGCATCACGATAAAGTTTTCCAATTTCCTCAACATATCCAAGGGATTTCCATCTTGCATCAATAGAGAAGTTTTTAATGCCAATGGATTTCAAATAATCAATCTCATCATATAAGCATAATTCCTCTGAATTTAGGATAATTATCTGATCCTCATTAAGACTTGTTTTGATAGGGTAATATTGTTCCTTTTTATTTTTCAAATAGAATTCATTTGATTTGTCATTGTATGCTTTTTTATTTTTCCAATGGAACTCATTTGATTTGTCATTGTAGAACTTTTTATTTTTAAGTTTTTTCTTTTCCTTTTTCTCAAAGTTCCTGATTAGTTTCAATTGTTTTTTGCTTATCAGTTCCTTTCGGCTTATCATAAGCTCTATATTTCCCTGAACAAGTATTTCAAGTTCTGGCAATTGGATTTTCTCATTTTCCCCCTCATTGTCAACTGAAGCATCCTTAGGACTTTCAGCCAGGTTTTCCCTTGAAACCTTTTTATAGTCCATCATGAGTTTTTCAATATTTTTCTTATATAGTTCAGGAGATATGTGCAGACTTGTGTAATTATCCAATTCCATAACGCTTTCCATGTTAAATACATTTAATGGATAATTTCCATAAATTTTCACTCCAAACTTATCTTTTAATGAATCGTCAAATCCAATTAAACTACTCATAATGTTTATGCTCAAATCCATCTTCTTGAGAATTCCCAAAATCTTTACAATTGACTCCTTGGATTGCTTGTGTTCGATATCAGGTAATTTCCAAACCAGTTCATAATCCTTGTTTTGGGATATTTCAATGGCATTTTTTAGGAAATTTACACAATAGCTGATATCCAGTTCCTTTGAATTGTTCGGATTGTAATTGATTTTCCTTTCACTGACTTCCATTATTCCATTTTTGCTTGGAATTTCCAAATAGGCTCTGTTGAATAATTTGGAATTCTTTGATTTGCCAAGTGCCTTTAAAATTTCCAAATCATTAATGAAGATGGATAAGTCGGCATTTCCATTATCCTTTGATTTAAAGTCAATCTTTTTATCCAATCTTTTGTTCAATTCTCCAATTCTCTTTTCTGCAATCTCGACATCCTCCCTGTTTGGCAGGTAAGTCTTGATTATTTCCTCTTCCAGCTTATTGAAGAAATCTCTTCTAAGTTCATTTAATTTACTTATTGGTGTAAATAAGCTCTTATTGTTGTTTACTGTAATTTTTTCAATATTATATGGAAGATCCCCTATTTTTATCAATTGCTTTTCGATGATTTCATTGGAGATAGGCTTTTTGATTGCTTCCTGCCAAGGCTCATTTCCCTTATGGCTTAAGGTGATGACCTTTCCATTGTCTAACTTAAGGTTTCCCTTGATGTGAGGGTAATTGTCCTTGTCTATTCTGAAATAGATTTCAAGTTTTGACTTTTTGACGAATCTTTTTTGATTATTCTTTGTCAGTTCCTTAAGGTCCCTTGACAAGGAGTTTCTCTTGCTTAGATAAACCTTGTATCCCTTTTCAAGATTAAAGTTGATTCTCTTGTTTTCCCTAACCTTCTTGATAACAAGGATTTTTCCCTTAATGTCCTTGTCCTTTTCTCTTTTTCTCCAATGTTTGTCTCTTGAATCCCTTATCACTGGCTTGGATGAGATGTCAAAACCATAACTTTGGATTTCTCCTATATTGTCTTGGGATTTTTCTTCTTTGTTCTTATTACGTTTATTGCTCTTGCTTTTACTCTTGCTTTTACTTTTTTTATCTCTTTTGCCTTTTTTGCCAGCGAAATTATTATCTGATTCATCTTTGATTTGACTGTAGCCTGATTCAATCACTATTCCGTCTCCCTTTTCAGGGATATGGATTAGATTGTCCTTAAGTAAAATGTGTATCTCTTCGGTTTGAGGGTTGTATCTGTGAATTGTACCTATAAACAGTCCTTGATGGCCTGGTTTCTTTCGGTTCATAATCATTTGATTGTTTTTAGGTATTAGATGTCCTGTAGTAAATTCCCTATTGAAGACAAGTTCCAATTCCTCAATTGAATTTCTGTTAATGCTTTTTTGTTTGTCCTTCAATTCGATGATATGTTCCTTTTCCTGAATTTTCTTAAAGTCCGAACTCTTTCCCTTTTTGCCCTTTGCCTTTTTGCTGGATTTCTTAATGTTTCTTGTGATTTCCCTTGAGAGCTTATCATATCTTAGCTTGTTAAGTCTTTTTCTGTAATTATTGACAACGGTTGCAACATAGTTATTGTCTCTCATTCTGCCTTCGATTTTTATGCTGTCCACATTTAGGCTGATTATTTCATCCAGATTCTCATATAATGACAGATCTCTTGGGGAAAGAAGGTATCTTCCCTCGGTTCTTGCTTGGATGGCCTTATTTTTATTGATGTTTAATTCATATTTTTCACGGCAAGGCTGTGCACATCTTCCCCTGTTTCCACTTCTTCCGCCTTGCAATGAGGACAATAGGCAATGACCTGAATAGGAGTAGCATAATGCTCCATGAACAAATATCTCTATTTCAATGTCTAGTGAATGAGCATATTCGATAATCTCTTCCAATTCCTTGAGTTCAAGTTCTCTTGGTACTACAATTCTTTTTATATTATGTTCATGTGCCCACTTGACTCCTTCAATATTGTGGATGTTCATTTGTGTTGAGGCATGGATTTTAAGCATTGGAATGTTTTCATTGATTATTCTTATAAGTCCTATGTCTTGAATAAGAACAGCATCAACTCCTATTTTATATAATTCCAATAAGTATTCACTTATTTTGCCCAATTCCCCTTCCTTGATTAATGTGTTTACTGTGACATAAACCTTTACATTATGAAGATGGGCATATTTGACTGCTTCCCTTATTTCAGCCAAGGAAAAGTTTTCTGCATAATTACGAGCTCCATATTTCTCTCCAGATAGGTATATGGAGTTTGCACCAGAAAGAATTGCTATTTTTAAATGTTCAGCACTGCCTACAGGAGCTAATAATTCAGGTAATTTCATTTTAAGTCCTCTTTTAGTAAAAATTTTCAAAATGATTTTTGAATGTTTTTTATTAAATTTTAAAATTTTTTTGTTTTTTTTAATTTTTTTATTAAATTTTTATTTTTTTGTT
>NZ_CALCYR010000035.1 GCF_937906425.1 uncultured Methanobrevibacter sp.
TTAATTATGATATTAATATTTTAATTGAATCTGTAAGACGTCTTATACAGCAAATTAGGAAATATTATTAGGAAAATTTCATAGGAAAAGTACATCTTATTAGAAAAGGGAGTTGAATTGTATAATACATGCTATGGAGTAAAGATGAAGTTATGAAGAAAATTGATAATGAAGATTGTAAGAAGTACATTTCAATATATGCAGATATAGCCCGGGTGTTATCAAACTCAAATGATGTAGAGAAAATATATGAGTTGCTTAGAGGACAGACAATATCTTTTCCACAGAAGCTGTATTCCAAGGAATATATGCGGGATTATATTCAAAAGAATTATGGGAACGAGACGGCAAGAGAGATAGCAAGCTTTCTGGGAATAAGTGACAGGAGGGTGAGGCAGATAGCGAAGGAGAAAGAGTAGTATCAAAATGATAGAAAGTGAACATAACGTTTTGACATGTTTAAGTGAAAAAGAAATTATTAGCAGAAGGGGTGAAGTGTAATGATTATGAAAGAGAACAGGACATATGCCACAATTCTTTGTGATATTGGATTTACGGAGCAACTTTCCTATTTCTAATTCTTTGATCGCGTAAGAAAACTTATTTTGAGTATTTTCATTTTCAACATTTTGGTATATCATAAGACTAGCACCCTTTCTACCATTGGTTTAGTTTGATGTGGTAATCTTATTATACCAAAGAAATGGTGCTTTTTTAATTGTCAATGCACCAATTTATTGAATTGTTTAGCTTGAAAAATCAAGCGTTTCCACCTGTTTCAAAGGTGGGAAAGTTGAGTTAATTATTAAATTAAAAACTGGAAAATAACGTAGGAAGAATTCATGTGAAACATACATTTTGTTTGATAATAATTAATAAATGTATAATAGATCAAATACAGGTAAGAAAAAGGGGAAGGTAAAATGGCTTTGGTTAAGTGTCCTGATTGTGGGAAAATGATTTCGAGTAGAGCGAAACAATGTCCTGATTGTGGTTGCCCAGCAGAATTTTTTGTTAAAGAAGATATTAACAAGAAGGAAAATAAAGTGATTTTTCATATTGCCGGTTATGATGTTAGTTACCAAGATAGTGAAATACAAAGGAAGGTTGCAACATATTTAGGTGCGTTCATAAAAGCTGCTGATATGGCTTATGATGAAATGGTCGAAAAATATGAGTCATGTAAAAATATTAAAGAAGTTTTAGAAAAATCAAAAGGAAGTAATATAATTACTTTTTCTAATTATGTAGATGAAATAATAGATTCTCAATTAATGAATAAAATATTAAATCTTTTAGATAAAAAAATTTATTTTATTGTTTAATTAAATTATTAATTAGTAAAAATATTTTAAAAGATTAATTTATCTAAAAAATGATTAAAATCTTAATTTAAAGAATTGTTATTTGTACTTAAAGATTTTAATTTATTTTAGTATAATCTTTTAAAAGGTTGTGTTATTATTAAAGTTTATTATGAATGTGGGTCTTGTTTTTTAAGGCAAGCTAAGGAAGCCATTGACTTATCCACTGATGATGAGGAACTTAAGTTTAAATTGATTCAGGATGTTTTGGCATATGTCGGTGAAAACTTTTCCAAGGATTTGTCCTCAAACGCTACAGGTTCCAGGATTCACCAATACATCAAGGCCGAAACAGGATGTTATGATCCTTACTTCAATGAGAAAAAGGTAGGGAATGAAATTGCTCTGTCCCTAATGCCTCAGGTTAGGGAAATTCTTGAAAGGGACAATAGTTTGGAAACTTATGTAAAGATAGCTATTGTTGGAAATATTCTTGATTTTGGCGCTTTTGATTTGGATACAGACATAGAATCCCTTATTTTGGAAGGGTTGAATAAGGAGCTCCTAATCAATCGTGTTGATGAATTGGAGGATGCATTGAATAAATATGATAAGGTATTGTATTTGGTGGACAATACTGGTGAGATTGTATTTGACAAGTTGCTTCTTGAAAAAATCAGGGAATATGATGTTGACATTACAGTGGCTGTAAAGGAAAAACCTATTTTGAATGATGCTTGCTTGAAGGAGGCTTTGGAAGCAGGTCTTGATGAACTTGCAGATATAATCAGTACAGGTTCAGATTCAGTTGGAATTGTTGAATCCATGATTTCTGACGAATTCAAGGAAATCTTGCTTGATTCTCCATTTATCATTTCTAAGGGAATGGGGAATTTTGAAGGATTGACTGAAATGGATTTAAAAAATCAGGACGTTTTTCTTTTATTCTGTACCAAATGCCCTGCAATAAGTAAGGAATTAGGTGTTGATGAAGGTTCACATATTTTGACTGTTTTATAATTTGTTTTTAAAACTTTTGGATTTGACTTATTTTAATTTTTAAAAATTCATTATTTTAAAATGTATTTTTTTTTAAAATAGTTATTTTTCATTTTAATTTTATTATTTTAAATGTATTATTTTTAAATGTATTATTTAAATTGGTTATTTGTCATTAGGATAGTTATTATTTTTAAAAATTGGATGATAGGATGAAATTTGGTTTTATAGGATTTGGGGAAGTTTCATACAATCTGTCTAAAATCTTGATTGATTTGGGATTTGAGGTTTTGACTTGTGTTGAAGAGAGATCCGAGAAAACAAAAGAATTGGCTAATTCATTGGATATTTCTCTTTTTGATAGTTATGAAGAGCTTTCTAAAGCTTCAGACATTTTAATCTCTGCAAACAGTCCTCAAAATTCCTTAGGTATTGCAAAAAAATATGCTTTGCTCACTGAAGGCATATTTTTGGATTTAAATAATGTCTCTCCAGATACCACCAATCAAATTTCAAATCTTTTGTCTGAAGATCATTTTATTGATTCTGTAATTATTGGAAAGGCAAGTTCTCAAAAGATGAACATTTATCTTTCAGGTAAAATGGCTAATAAGCTTGTGAAATCTTTAAATGACTTAAATCCAGAAATTTCTCAAAGAATCAATATTGCGGTTGTCAGTGATAGGATTGGTGATGCATCTAGATTGAAAAACCTTAGAAGCATTTATACAAAAGGAGTTTCAGCTCTTTTGATTGAAACATTTGAGATTGGGGAAAAATTGGATTTAAGTGATGCCCTTTGGGAAATTTTGTCATTGACTGAAAATGGTGATTTTGAAGAGTCTTCAAAATCCAGAATTAAGAATTCCTATAAATCTTCCAAAAGGAAATATGAAGAGTTGGCAGAACTTTTAGACTTTTTAAACACTGTGGATGTTGATGATGATTCAAAAATCATGACGGCGGCCACTAAAAATAAGTTTAAAAGTTTAGAGAATAAAAAATAAGTTTAGTTAATAATTAATTTTCAAGAATAGATTTGTCTTAAGGATTACTTTGCAAAAATATTATTTGCTGAACTAAGTGTCATGAATTCTTATTTTTACTCTAAAATCATTTCTTTTGTTTTTAACTAGTTCTCCACTTACTGGAATGTATCTTGAGTCTAAAATGTATCTTAAATAGGTCACCTCTTTTGAGGGTAACTTCAAAGCTGTTTTTATTTTTATTTTAGGTTTCTTCTCTTTTATTTCACAAGAAATCTTATTGTCCTTGTCAACAAAGATTTTGGCCATTGTTCCATCATTCACCTTTTTGGCTTCGAATTTTGTAAGATTCAAGCCTGCTTCAAGTTCCATCAATGGTTTTAGTTTCAGATTCTTCTTTTTTCTGAATTTTTCATTTGCTTCCTTTGCAGGAACTCCTCTTGTGGTTTCCTCTGCAACATACCATGCCCTTTCTATAATCTTGTCCACATTCTGTTCCGGAGGAATGATGTCTTTTGATTCATAGTTTCTCATTAGTTTAAGAACCTCTTCCTTGGTCACTTCCTCTTCGAGGGCTGTGGCTGCAAGTCTTGTCATGACCGGACCGTATCCTGCCCTTCTGAAGCTTGCCCATAGGGATTCCTCTTCCTTATAGAATCTTCCTTCAACTATTTTGTTTATGACTTTTCCATTTAGATAGGCAATATTTGTTAGATTGGACCTTGAATAGGTGTTCATCTTGTGCATTAACTTCTTCAAGTCTCTTTTTCCAGGAATGTTTCCCTTTTCAATTTCCCTTTCAAGGATTTCGATTGTTGATTTTGGAAGCAATTTTCTGGTTTGATTGCTTATTTCCAGATTGTTATTCAGGATATCCTTTCTGATAAACCTTCCAGAGATTTTTCTAGGGGAATTCACTTCGGGAATAAGGTGAAAATTGATTTTATTTTCATATTTTGAGGATAGGAATTCATTTATTGCATACCATCTTATAACATTACGGTTTGGAAAGTCCTGAGGCATTCCAATGAAGATTCCCTGGTCAATGAATTTTTGAGCATAGTTTTTTATCTCTTCAAGGCTTATGTCTGCAGCGGTTATGTAGTCTGTAACTCCATCCTCATGCATTTGGGCAAGACGGATAGGTACGCTGTATGATAGGACAAGCCTGTGGTGTAATCCTTCAACTCCAACAACCTTGTCTGCACCTAATGCAAGTGCCATTTCACGACGAGCTTCAAAGGGAGTAAAGAAAGGAGCATGATTTGCACTGTATCCCTTATTCAAGTAGATTACAAGTTCTGTATTCTTCTCTTCTGCAAGTTCCTTTCCTTTTTTAATAAGCTCTTCATGACCTTTATGAACAGGATCAAAGTCTGCACTGATTGCTATCATATTCAAATTCCTTGAAAAATTAATTTTAAAAATAGTATTTTATAATTTATAATTTTCTTTATTTTAAAAAATCATTATTGGGTTTATAATCAATAATTTTAATTTTTAATTAATTTTAATCATAATCTAGTTTTTAAATTAGTTAATGATTTAATAAAAATAGTAAAAAAAGTATAAGTTATTAATTTTAAAATTAATAACTTCATTTAATTAATAACTGTTGTTTTTTAAGTTTAAGACTCCTGTAATTACTAACCATATTCCGATTAATGAACCGAGAACAAGTGGGTTGTTAATGTAGGTTCCAATGATTATGTAAATTACGCCTAAAAGAATTCCTAATATTCCCATCCAAAATCCGTACTTGTTGTCTCTGTTTCCTACAATAATTATTAATCCGATTATAATCAGGAATATTCCTGCGAGATATATGGTTATTGCAGCCAAGAATGAAAGAATGCTTGGATTGAATATTAATCCTAAACTTATTATTAACATTATTAATCCACAAATAATGTTTATAATTCCTTTTGTAGTATTATAATCTACTTCAGAAACTCCATTGGTTAATAAAAATATGGAAAGCAATAAGACAGATAATCCAAGTATATCTGCAGTACCTACTATTCCAATCATTGGAAATGCAATGATTATGAGTCCTAAAATAATTGCAATAATACTTAATGTAGTTTGTTTATGCAATTTGTTTCCTCCTAATTTTAAAAATCTATTTTTTGCAAATTGTAAGCAATATAATTTTAATTTTTATAATATTTAATAATTCTTATTAGTAATTTAATATTATATTGGTATTTATAAATATATCTTTCATTGGCTATTTTTCAAATTTATAAATCTAAATTTAAATGTTTATCTTTCATTGGCTATTTTTCAAATTTATAAATCTAAATTTAAAATTTTAATATGTTTAACATAGAATTTATTTTTTAATATTATAAAAACAATTAATATAAAGGCAAATGTTTAATAGGAGTCTTAGATTGATTTAAATTGGAAAATTTAACTTCAGCTTCCCATTCTTTCTTACATTCACAGTCATGGATGATTTGGCTTTGGTCGAAGTTTGAGTCAATTATCTTGTATTTCAATTCCTTGTTACATTTTTTACAATTGTATGGTCCTCTTCTGGAACCGAATCCTGATGTGTCCATCAATGCAGGAATATTTACGTTTTGCCTTATTCTATTTATCACTTCAATTGTTGACCATATCCAAGGAGGATTATATGATCCCCTTCTCCAAAGTCTTTCAATCAGGGTTCCCCTATGAATTGTTGCAGGACAGCATGAGACTCTGTCAACACCTAGTTTTTCACAGTAGTTTGCTGTTTCAATTGCCTCATCAATTGCTTCCTTTTCAGAGGTTAAAATAGGTTTAACAAAGATATAAGCCTTTGATTTAATATTATGCTTTTCCTTGGATTTTTTGATTATGTCTATTGCTTTTTCAAAGGTCCTGTTGTTGAATCCCTTGTTGATTTTATTTAATCTTGTTTTTTCATTGGATGTTTCAAGACCTATGCTTATTTCAAAGAGCTTGTCTGGAATAATTTCAAAAATTTCATCCAATATTTCTTCCTTAACATATTCTGGTCTTGATTCAACAACTATTTCGCTGATTTCCTCTGATTTTGCCAATTTGTTTAGAATATAATCTCTAGCTTCTTTTGGTACTTCTTCAGGGTTTAGAAAACTGCCAGAAGCAAATAATTTGATAGCTATTTTCTTTCCATTTTTATAATCTTCCTTATAGTTCCATTTATTCATTTCCTTTTCAAACAATTCGATTATCTTCTCATTTTCTATAGGTTTAAGATAACAGTCGGAAATGTAACTGCACATTGTGCATCCTCCGCTTGGACCTAAAGCCCATGAGCATCCTGGAGTTGGAAGAATAAGGAATAGGCATTTTCCTCTTCCTGAATATAAAAGATCATCCTGATACCAACTGGTTGAAAGTCTATCCAGTTCCTTTGGCTTTGCATATTCGATGGATTTGTCTCTAATATCTTTTGTTAATTCTCTAATTTCCATATTAAT
>NZ_CALCYR010000036.1 GCF_937906425.1 uncultured Methanobrevibacter sp.
AATTATTTTTAAATTATTTTTAAATTATTTTTTAATTATTTTTAAATTATTTTTAAATTATTTTCACAGTTCTTTTTTATGTGGTTTAAGAAATGTAAACCTTAAAGGAACTATCCATTTTAATATATTTTTGTAACTAAATTAATTTTTTACATTTTTGTTTAATTATTATTTGAAATTATATTTTTTTGTTTAATATTTTTTAATTTTTCTGAATGTTTTTTTAAAATATATAAATCTTGATTTTTTTATAAAAACCAAAAAGTATTTATATAACCTTAAACCCAATTGTATTATAGAATAAATATTATTTTCATATTAAAATCCGAAATTTGGACTGGTTTTAATCAGTTTCTTGGGATTTAATTTGATTATAACTGTTCTTTTTATTTCAATAGGTATGATTTAATTTAATCTGCCCCATATCTGTTTTGATGTAGGGGATATGATTCAATCTATTATTTGATAGGTTTATTTAAATTATATTTATTAATTATTAAAAAAATTATTTATAAAAAATTGAGGTGTATAATATGGCACAAGGTGGACAACCTATTTTTGTATTACCTGAAGGAACTAACAGATTGTTAGGAAGAGATGCACAAAGAACAAACATCTTAGCAGGTAAAGTTTTAGCTGAAACTGTAAGAACTACTTTAGGTCCAAAAGGAATGGACAAAATGTTAGTTGATGGACTTGGAGACATTGTAGTAACCAACGATGGAGTTACTATCTTAAAAGAAATGGATATTGAACATCCTGCAGCTAAAATGCTCGTAGAAGTAGCAAAAACCCAAGAAGATGAAGTAGGAGACGGAACTACTACTGCAGTAATCATTGCAGGAGAACTTCTTAAAAAATCTGAATCATTATTAGATATGGACATTCACCCAACTATTATTGCTATGGGTTACAGACAAGCAGCTGAAAAGGCTCAAGAAATTTTAGAAGACATTGCAATTGAAGATATTTCTCGTGACATGCTCGTAAAAGTAGCAATGACTGCAATGACTGGTAAAGGAACTGAAAAAGCTCGTGAACCTTTAGCAAACTTAATCGTAGATGCAGTACAACAAGTTGCTGCTGACGGCAAGGTTGAAACCGATCACATTAAAATCGAAAAGAAAGATGGCGCTGTAGTTGAAGAATCCTCTTTAGTACAAGGTGTAATTGTAGATAAGGAAAAGGTACACCCTGGTATGCCTTCTGAATTAAAAGACGCTAAAGTTGTCTTAATCAACTCTCCTTTAGAAGTTAAGGAAACTGAAGTTGATGCAGAAATCAGAATCACTGACCCTGCTCAAATGCAAGCATTCATCGAACAGGAAGAACAAATGGTCAGAGACATGGTTAATAAAGTTGCTGACTCTGGTGCAACTGTCTTATTCGCTCAAAAAGGTATTGATGACTTAGCACAACACTACTTAGCTAAAGCAGGAATCATGGCTGTAAGAAGAGTTAAAAAATCAGACATTGAAAAATTAGCTAAAGCAACCGGTGCTACCGTTGTATCCAACTTAGATGACTTAACTGAAGATGACTTAGGTTTAGCCGGTTCTGTAACCGAGAAGAAAATCTCCGGTGAAGACATGATCTTCGTAGAAGAATGTAAAGAACCTAAGGCAGTAACCTTATTAGTCAGAGGAAGTACCAAACACATCGTTGATGAAATTGACAGAGCTGTTGATGACGCTATCGGTGTAGTTGCTGCTACCGTTGAAGACGGTCAAGTTGTAGCTGGTGGAGGAGCTCCAGAAATCGCTATGGCTAAAAAACTTAAAGATTATGCTGAATCCATTAGCGGAAGAGAACAATTAGCTGTAACTGCATTTGCAGAATCCTTGGAAATTGTTCCTAAGACCTTAGCAGAAAATGCAGGATTAGACAGCATTGACTCTTTAGTAGACTTAAGAGCTGCACATGAAAATTCCCCTTATATGGGATTAAATGTATTCACTGGTGAAGTAACTGACATGAAAGAAGAAGGTGTTGTAGAACCTAAACGTGTCAAGAAACAAGCTATTCAATCTGCTTCCGAAGCTGCTGAAATGATTTTAAGAATCGATGACGTAATTGCTTCCAGCGGAACCAGTGGCGGCGACATGCCAATGGACCCAGGTATGGGCGGCGGCATGCCTCCTATGATGTAAGCAAGCTTTTTTGGCCTTCGGCCAAAAAACCTTGACCAAAATCTTGTCTATTTTGGTTGAGGTTTGCTTTTTCTTTTTTTATTTTTTTAAACTAATTTTATTTCTAATTTAACTTATTTTTACTAATTTTTATCTATTTTAACTAATTTTTATTTATTTTTACTTATTTTTACTTATTTTTTTAATAATCTTTAATTGATTTTTAACTTATTTTTATTATTTTTACTATTTTGCATTGATTTTTTATTAAAATTCTTTATTTTTTGCTCATATATTTGTCTTTTAATAAAAATATTTATATTGATTAAAGAAAATAATAATAATTTAATATAATTAAATTATTTATTTAATTAATTTTAGTACAATTATAAAAACTTATTTATAATTTATTGAAATCAAAATTATTAATTTGAAAATTTATAATTTGTCCGTATATTTTAAATTTATTGAGGTTAATTTATGGAAACGGAAGATATAATAATTGCTATTTTGCTTGTATTAATTGCTATTGCAGCAGTTTTCTGTGCATGGACTTTTATGGCTGATGATTTTCATAGCACTCAAGAATTAAGCTTCAGTAATTCTACTGATGTTGCAAATGACACAGATGCTGATGTCAATGTAACTAATAATACTACTGTAGCTTCTTCTACTTATGAGTCTGGTGCTAGTGGTTCAAATTATGAGTCTGGTGCTAGCAGCCCTAGTTATAGTTCTTCTTCCAGTTCATACAGTTCTGGATCAAGTTCCTATAGTTCTAGTTCTTACAGTTCTGGATCAAGTTCTTATAGTTCTGGTTCTGGTTCTGGTTCTGCTTCTACTTCAGGCAGTTCTTCAAGTTCCGGTTCTGATTCTGGTTCTTCTTCTGTGGCTCCTAGTGCATCCTATGATTCTGGTGCTAGTGCACCTGCAGAAAGTTCTTCTAGTTCATCAGTTGAAGCAAGCGAATAACTTAATTTTTTATAATTTTTTATAAATGGGGTTAAAATATGGAATCTAAAAGGGTTGTAACTACAATCATAGCTGCTTTAATAATTGTTGTAGCAGTTTCTAGTGCACTTTCTTTTATTTCAGGTCAGGTCTTTGACGACAATGCAACAAATGATTCTGATACAGAACTTTTATCATTTGAGGACATTCTTTCTCCAAATCCTACAGAGGACGTTGATGATTCATCATCTGGGGATACTTCAAGTTCTACTCTTAGCAGTCAAAGATCTGGTTCAAGTGGGTCTAGTTCTAATTCTATTGCAAGAAGTTCTAATTCAAATACTCGTTCTAGTTCTAGTTCTGGTTCAAGTGGGTCTAGTTCTTCTAGTTCCTCAAGTTCTGGTTCTTCCAGTTCATCTACTTCCAGTTCAGGAAGTTCTAGTTCAAGTGGCGGATCCAGCCAATCTTCAGCTCCTACACATGAGATTATTATAGAAGATTATGGTGGTGATGAAGCTTAGTTTTTACTAAGTTTCTTAATTTTTTTATTTTATTTTTATCTTTTTTTTACTTATTTTTACTTATTTTTACTTATTTTTACTTATTTTTACTTATTTTTATCTTTTTTTACTTATTTTTACTTGTTTGATAGTTTTTATTTATTTTTATTTGTTTTTATTTATTTTTATCTTTTTTTATTAAGTTTTACTTATTGTATCTGTATGCTATTTAAGAATTCTTTCATTGTTTTTTAAGCTGTTCCATTAAAGTCTTTATTTAATTATTTATTTTTCCCTATTTTCCATGTTTTATTGATTTCTTCCTTAAAGAACTTATAAACATTCTCAGAACCAAAAATATTTTCCTTTTTATTCCAATTGCTTGGATGTAATATAAATGGATACTGTTGACTTCCTCCTGCTCCTCCATGGCTTCCTATAAGTTCCTCAAATGCATAAACCTCATCATTTTCAACATCATATTCGCTGTTTACAAGAATATCCGGTACATAAGTAAATCCATCTGTTCTTTTAAGCTTTTCAATAATATGTTCTCCATACTTTTCAAGGAAGTTCTCTCCCAAATGCTCTTCGCTGTTAAGGTAAAATACATTTTCATCCTTTAAAACTACTGTACCATATATATCAGATTTTACCATTAGAAAACCTATGCCTTCATGTGAAGCAAGTCCATTAATCAATCCAGGAAACGCATCTTCAATCTGTTCATAGCTCATTCTATTGGACCAATCTGTAAAATAAATCAAGCCTAGATTTCCTGAAGCAAGAACAATTGTTTGTGCAGTTTCATTGCTTGTAATCTGTTCATCTGAAATCTGGATATTTGTATCGAAATCACTTGACAAGGTGTTCAATCTTTCAATCATTGGCTCTTCACTTGAAAATAGGGTCCTTTTAGCTCTATTGATGTAGTCTGAACTTAAGTTGTTTTTTATCTCAAGCACTCTGTCCCATGTGTTAACAAGTTCTCCATCGAAACTGTTGCTGATTCTTTCCTTTGTATTGTCTATTGTGTTGTCTATTCTTTCTTTTGTATTGTCTATTGTATTGTCCAGTCTTTCTTTTGTATTGTCTATTGTGTTGTCTATTCTTTCCTTGGTGTTGTCAATTCTATTGTCAATTGCCATTTTGGACTTTTCAATTCTCTTGTCTAATTTTTCCTTGTTTTCATGTGCAATCGGTTTTATTGAAAACTTTTCAGCAAAGTGGTCGTCATTGGAATGGAGTATGCTGTGAACTCTTATGTGTTCCGGCAAATGTGTTTTAACCAAATCATTAAGGCTTATTTTGTACTTTTGCTTAAATGTAGGGCCATTTGATTGGCCATGATCTGATAGGATGATTAGATTATATTTTCTGTTGGACTTGTTTACTGCATTTTCAATATGCTCTATTTGCTTGTCGATTTGCCTTAGGCTATAGAATGAATCGAAGTCATCTATTCCTGAATGGTGGGCTATTTCATCATATCCCATATATGTTGCATAGATAACATTGTATTGGCCTGCAAAGATGTCTCCTATGATTGTGAATGTGGTGGCTTCCCTAAGGACAACATTGGCTCCTGCACGAGAGGCAAAGTATTTTAAACCTCTCCATCCTATTTTTGGCTGAATGTTTTTTACCAACTGTCTAATTCTGGAAATAAGTTCCATAATCATGTCAAATAGGAATAATATTAACATTCTGGCTATTACAAATGGTGTTGAATATATGTAATACCATGTTCTTGTATTGATACTGTTTGGAGTGCTGAATCTGCTGAATGTTAGAATATAATCCTTTGCATCTCCTGAAAACAGGTTTGATCTGCTTCCTCCATTATCTGATAAAAGACCTTTTCCATTGGAGATTCTTTTTTCAATCAGTTTTGAGTCATTGATTCCATTTGAGGAAATGATTCTATTGTTATGTATTTTTTCAACCCAGCGGAATGCAGGGATATTGTCATTGTTTCCGTGTAAAATTCCTGCCTGTGATGAACTTGTTTGGCTTGAAAGATCAGTTTCCCATTGGACAAGATTGTGGCTGCCATTATCTATCCATCTTTTAAGGGTAGGCATGTCTCCATTTTCCAATGCCTGCTTAAGAATTTTATGTGATAATCCATCGATTTCCAAAAATATGAATCCTTCCTTGTCTGTAGGGGTTCTAAAAAATGTTTTCATCTCCTTTTCAAGAATGTAACGATAATATGTTGTATCGTCATTGATGTTTAGAATAATTGAAAGAATGGAGGAGATCACTCCTATAAGCAGGGGGATGCTGAAAATGGCAATTCCCCCTATTGAAACTCCAGGTAAAAATAGGCTGATTATGTATAGCAGTATTCCGTCAATGAGAAATGTTCCAAACCCAAGGGTGAGTACAAGGAATCTAAGTGAAATAAGTGTTATTCCATGCCAAATCAGTGCGTTGATTAGTGATAAGGAGACTATGATGATAAATGCAGTTCTTAAATTGGGGATTATTATTCCTCCAAGGGTTTTTGTTATTGAAAAGAAAATAATCACTTCCAAAATCAAGTATATGGCTAACTTAATTACTTGTTTGATGTTATTTTCAATTCGATTTATCATTCTTTGCCTCTTTTAAGTTTAAAAATTAGTCAATATTTTATATTATTTTAATAAGATTAATAAAGTTTTATATATTTTAATATTGATTTTCTTTAAAAATTTTTTAAAAAAATAATATTTAAATAGGTAAATTATTAAATATTAAACTGTTAAAAAGAATTTTAAAATTATTAAAATAAGAAATTAATTATTAGGAATAATTTAAAATTATTTTAAAAGAATTTAATTTTTAGAACTTATTTAAATTTTTTTAATAGGAATTTAATTATAGAACTTTTTTACAATTGTTCAAATAAGAAATAACTTATTACAAAAAATTTAAATTAAGTCTTTAAGAAAACTAAAGGAATTTTTAGTTTTATTTTAATTTTTATGTTTATTGGTGAAAGTATGGCAAATGGACATGGACATCATGGAGCTGCAAACTTAAGTCCTGAACAACAAAAAGCTATTATTGAACAGGAAATGAGGCTCTTTGAACATATGAAAAATATTAAATATAAAATTGCTGTTATGAGTGGAAAGGGCGGTGTAGGCAAATCTACCGTTGCCGCTAATTTGGCAGAGGCTTTCCAGAAAAAAGGATTATTGACAGGTATTCTTGATGCTGATATTCATGGACCGAATATTCCTAAAATGTTGGATGTTGAAGGTGAGGATGTACTTATCAATAATGGTGAAATGATTCCTGTAATGAGTAAAAATGGAATTAAGGTTATGTCAATGGGTTTTTTAATTGATTCATTGGACACTCCAATCATTTGGAGAGGGCCTCAAAAATCAGGTTCCATCAAACAGTTTATGGCAGACACTGCATGGGGAGATCTTGACGTTTTAATCATTGATAACCCTCCAGGAACTGGAGATGAACCTTTGACAGTACTTCAGACCTTGCCAAATGTTGATGCAGTAATCATGGTTACCACACCTAATAGCTTGTCCCAGGAAGACGTTTTAAAATGTGTCGGCATGGTTAAGATGTTAAATATTGACAAGATTGGTCTTATTGAAAACATGTCTTATTATGTTTGCCCTCATTGCGGTGAAAAGACAAATATATTTGGTGAAAGTCAAGGGGAATCCTTTGCAAAGGAAATGGGAATTAAATACTTGGATAATCTACCTCTTACTGAACAAGTTCCAGAATCTGCAAATAAGGACAGTACTATGGTCAATTCATTTGCAGAGTCTGAAGTTGCAAAGAAATTTGTAGATATTGTTTCTAAAATCGAAGAGGAATTTTTAGAATAGTTATTTAAATTTTTATTTTTCTATTTTTTTCTATTTCCCATTTGGGGAATTTTTTTCTTGTTTCTACTTTTTTCTATTTTTTTCTTTTTTTTTAGATTTTTAAGCTTTTTTTATCTTTTTTCTATTTTTTTCTTTTTTTTTAGATTTTTAAGCTTTTTTTATCTTTTTT
>NZ_CALCYR010000037.1 GCF_937906425.1 uncultured Methanobrevibacter sp.
CCAGTGTCTCCTTTAAGACCTGTTGCCCCGGACATATCCATTATGAAGGTAAAGCTGTTTGCACCTTTCAGGTATAATTGTGCGTTGGCTTCCTCTTCAACTGTGGATTGGATAGCTACAAATGATCCTTCAGGAACATTAGCTGCATCAGCGTTCATTGCTTCAACAGTTTCATATGTTCTGTAAATGGTGAACGGATCACCGGTATCTCCTTTAGCACCAGTTTCTCCGGTTTCACCAGTTGCTCCAGTATCTCCAGTGTCACCTTTCAGACCGGTTTCACCAGTTGCTCCTGTATCTCCTTTGGCTCCGGTAGCACCTTGAGGTCCGGTTGCACCTACATCTCCAGTGTCACCTTTATCTCCAGTATCTCCTTTTTCACCGGTTAATCCTGCTAACTGTTCCGGTGTGAAGTCATCATATGTAAATGCTGCACCAGTATCTCCGGTGTCACCTTTATCTCCAGTATCTCCTTTTGGTCCTTTAATTGTACCAACACTTTCCCATGCCATTATAACACCTCTATTTATTTAATTTATTTTTTTAATCGTCATGCCAAACGAATAGTTCTCCATCCACTAGGAATGCATCACCTTCATTGGCTGTTGGATGTGCTGCTATTAGTTCTTCGAAAGTATCATAAGACCCGAGGATTACAGTCGCAGCACCTGTATCTCCGGTGTCTCCTTTCTCTCCTTTACCTCCAAGACTTACCTGGAAACAATTGACGTATTCATATTCATCTGAATTTGCAACAGGATGAAATGCCAGAAACTCACCTGCATTATCAACAATAGCTCCAGTTGGTGATAGTTTGATTCTGTCACCTGCTTTGATGTTAGTTTGGTTTGGTGCAAGTTTCAAACGGTAAAGTCCGCCTAAGAGAAGTACACTTCCTTTTCTCTCCCCACTTGTCATTACAATTGGTTCATTGACAAGGACGCCGACAGGAACTTCTGTTGCATCGCCAGTGTATTTTCTTAATGATTCTTTTCCTATTGCTGATTTGTCTGAAATACAAAGTATATCATCAACTACGCACTTATTGGAATACTCGTATCCAAGACTACTACCAGATACAGTTATTACATTATCAACTAATGTTTTAACTCCATCATCCAATAAGAAGGTAGTAATCTCCTTTCTTTCTTCCAATAAAACAATTGTATCAGTCATTTTATCACATTAATATATCAAATATATGATTGCCTTTAACAGAAGGATTACATTTGATATTGCAACCGCTTCCAATAGCTTGATTGCAGAAATACAAATCTTCTGATAATACTGTGTCATCCTCATAGGTAACGAATTTAAAATATGGATATTTGAGTTTTGAGAAAACATCTACCTTGATTAATGCAATACCCAATCCTCCACCTTTAACTTCAATAGGATATGGAACTTCATGAATCATGGTCTGACCTGTAATGCAGTTATGATCATCAAAGTTCTTGCCGAAAGTGTAAATTATTGTTTGATCTGTTTTTGTTCTTTTCCTGTAGTACCAGCCAAGAGCAATATCTGCTTCACATTCCAAT
>NZ_CALCYR010000038.1 GCF_937906425.1 uncultured Methanobrevibacter sp.
AATAAAATCCAACTATTAAATCATAAAAAAACCTTTAAAAAAACATTAAAAATTAGGTCTTGTAGAAACCCTAATTTTACACTTGAAATTGCACATCGATGCAAAAAATTTTTAAGTTTCTTTAAATCCAATATAACTCTCTTAAAATCGTTATTTTTTAATTACACTTGAAATTGTACTTGCACAGTAAAAAATAAGCACAATAAAGTATTTATATAAAAAAGGAGAATATATTTATATATGAAAAGCTTAAAAACATATTCTCCATATAAATATTTGTATTCCAAACAATTAAACCTTTTCGATTTTGGTTTGGAACCTGTTGAAGATAGTGTTCGTAAATTTTTAAAAGACTGTAAAAAGGATATTAAGGCTGTTAACTTGTTTAAATTCATTGAAGTCACATTTAACACTGCTAAAATGGTGTTAAATGACTATTCAAGTTATTTCAGCAATCATATTTACACTCAGCCTAAATTGTTCACAATTTTGGCCATAAAAATCTACACAAATTGCACTTATCGTGAATTAACAGATTTATTAGAATTATCTGATAAATTAAAGAATTATTTTGGCTTGAAAAAGACCCTCCCACTACACAACGATTCAGAAATTTTTAAAAGAATCCTTACAAATCGATTAATGATTTTATGGATTTAATTCTTTTAAAAAAATGAATTAAAGTGTGAATTAATCCCTATGGATGGAACCGGGCTCAAATGATTATGCCGACAAATATTGCACCAAAATACACAAGCAAGAGCGAAAACGCTATGTAAACTACCACGTAGCAATTGATGTTGAAACACGCTTGATTTTCAATCATCTCAACGCGGCCCTAGATACAATACAAATTTTGCCCCCTCTGCAATTTGAGGAGTAAAGAAGGATAAGCCCCATTACATACAAGAAACAAGCATACGACACAGAACTGATTAGAAAGTGCATTAATGAAGAAACTGGAGCTTTCGAGGAGATCCCCCTTAAAACACGAACAGGCCATTATCCTTTAAACAGCTCTGCAATCTTTCGCCCAGTTTTTTATTCAAAAAAAGAGTAGCAAATCGTAATGAAACGTAAATTTGATGGTACAAATCACACAGGAGTTTAATCCTGTCCATTAAAGAAACCAATCTCAAAGGATTGATTTACAAGATTTGGCGAACAATCCAAATTTCATAAAATGGAGGGTTTCTACAAAGCCAAAAAAATAAATAAAAAAATTAAAATTGGAAAAAATAATTTAAAAATAAAAAAGAAAAGAAGTAATATTAAATGAATATAATAAATAAAAAAGAAAAGAAATTAATTTAAAGGAATTCAATTTTTCCATTATTATTAATCAGGATTTCCTTTCCAATCATTATGTCAATTACAGAAATAATCCTATTGGAAGTCTTTTTGGAAGTTGATCTAAATCCAAAAGTTCTAGAAACCATTTTAGCTAATTCATTAACTTTCAATGATTTCTCAAATCTTAAAACCAAATCTATAGCTTTTTCAATTTCCAAATCAGAAATTAAATCAATATTAGGTTTAACTCTTTTTCTAACCTTGATTTGATCATAATCTCTAAACAAGAAATCATTTTCCCTAATTAAATTATAATTGGATTCATTTCTATCAATTGCCTTATAGATAGCATCCTTAAACTTAGTTCCTGCTCTAGATAAATTACAGCTTTCCCTTATTCTACGAATAACAATATCTGTATGAATAGGACCTTCACTAACCACTATATCCATAACAGCGGTTGCCAATTTTTTCTCATCATCATAGATTTCAGAAGAATTCTTAATGATTATATCTTCAATTTCTTCATAATCAGTAATATAATCTTCCAATTTACCTACAGGAGTCAATTTAGTATTATCTACAGAACTTAAGACATTTGCTTCCTTAATTCTTTCATTTTCAATTTCCTGATAATCATGATCCACATTGCTGATGATATTTTCAAACTCATCATCATCAATTTCAAACTCATCATCTGCAAATTCATTATCTATTAATTCATCTTCATTTAGGGAAACTCCATCATCAAAATCAAGAGTTGTATCCAGATTATCTTGAGTTTCCTGAGAATAATCCCTCAAACCAGGTTGATAATCAATATTTTGATTGGTGTTTTCTGAATTTAATGGAATAATAGGTTCAAATTCATCTCCAGAGCTAATCTCTGCACTAAATTCATTTGAGTAATTATCATTATATTTAGCAGATTCATCTTCATAGATACCTGTATTTTCAGGATAAACTTCATTTTCATTGGAATATTCACTGATTTTATCTAAATATTCATGTTTTTTAGAAGTGAACATTGATTCAAAATCATCATCAGAATTATTATAGTTAGAAACTTGTCTATCTTCTGCATATGAAACTCTTTCTTGACTTTCAGGAACAATAGGACTTTCATATTCAGTTGAATCATAAGAATCTTCATAATATTCATCTGGGGCGGAACGGTCAATGACATAAACCCTTTCACTTTCTGTAGGATTTTCAATCTCTTTCAATGAAGCATTAATGTATTTCATTTCATTTTTGATACTTGAAACAGCTCCTACAAGACCTGTTTTATTTCTATCATCAGTTCTTTGATAATTGACAGCATTCTTTTTAAGTGCATTTTCAATTCCTGTAGCAGTATAGAAATAAGGGTCCTCAGCATTAGAACTAACTTGAGAATCGTTTTCCACATTTGAATTAGGATTTTCACTATTATAATCTTGAGCATATACCTCTCCAGATTCATCTTGAGGTTTTTTATTAGGTTTTTTATAAATTCTTTTTTCTGATTCCTCAGGATATTCGTTAATGTAATCATTATTGATTTCTTCATTAGAAAATTCTTGATTATTATCATTGGAAATTATTTCATCTTCATCTTCTGAAATAGGAACAATATAATCTGCATCTTCCCCATATTCCTCTTCTTTTTGCCTTTTTTCAGCACTAATTGGAACTATATAATCTGCAGAATCATCATAAGATTCCATAATTTCTCTTTTACGTGAAACATCCTTTTGTCTCATATTCTCATTTTCCTCATCAATAATTTCTTCCTCTGAATCAATTTCATTCAAATCAGAATAATATGCATCATTATTATTAGTAATGGATTCATCATTTATAAGGGTTTCTTTTTTATTTACATCAATAATGTCATCTTCTAACCCAATATATTCAGATTCACTTATAAAATCATCAGAATCAATATATTCAGATTCATAATAATACTCTTCTTCAGAATAGAATTCATCACCTATCACACTAGCTTCTTCAAAATCTCCTTCAGAATAGGATTCACCATTACCCATTGAATCCTCTTCTCCAACAGAGACATCAGAAGAATTATTTATATTATTAGACTCTTTAAATTCATCTTCAGGAAAACTGTTAGGATAGGATTGTTTTTCCTTTTCCTCATATTCTACATTAATAATATCCTCATCTGAAGAACCATAAATAAATCCATCTCCAATATTTTTAAGTTTACTGAATAAAGATTTAGGTCTTGAATTGGATTTATTATTGGAATCTTTATTAGATTTCCTATTATTCTCATTAATGGATTTACTAGAAGAATCCTTTACAGATTTCTTATCAGATTTCTTATTATTCTCATTAAGGGATTTATTTGCAGAGGCTTTTTCAGATACCTTATTTTTATCATTAATGGATTTTGCATTATTATCTGAATTAGAATTTTTATTTTCTTTAATTTTATGTTCTGCTTTATTAGAAGTTTTAGAATTATTTATATTTGCTAAATCATCCAAATCGCCATCATCATTATCATTAGAAATATTAAAATCTTCTAAATTATTCTCATTATCTACAACATCTTCAGCTAAATCCTCAATTGAATCTTCATCAACACTATAATCGTCAACTAAATCCTCAATTGAATCTTCATCATCAACATAATCGTCAGCTAAATCCTCAATTGAATCTTCATCAACACTATAATCTTCATCAACAATATAATCTTCATCCAAATATTCATTGGAATCTAAATTATTTGCATTATTTTCCAAATCCTCATTTGAATCTGAATTTTCTGTAAATTCCTCTTCAAATCCTTCTAAATATCTGCTGATTAAATCTTCTTTTTCTTTTTCTTTAGCCAATTCTTCTTCACTTAATCGGATTCTTTCAATTTCATCATTTTCCTGTTTGGCCTTAAGTTCATTTATCCTTTTAATGTCATTGTCTACAGCAGAATCTTCCATATCTAAATCTTCAGGATTATCCTCTCTGTTATGAGTGGAACTGTCATTTTCCATATCCGATTCATCACTTATTGAAGAATTATTCAAATCTCCTTCATCTTCCAAATTTTTCTTTTTATCAATAATGACAGTGGTTACAGGATTAATTTGCATTGATTCAATGTCATTGATCTTATTTTTCAAATCCTTGATTTTAGTGTTTACAATAGTTGATTCAATATATTCCAACAATCTGGTTCTAGCCAAATCACTGTTTCTATACCAGTCAGTGGACCAGACATGGTAAATATTCCAACCTAAACCATTTAAGACCTGTTCTCTCAACCTGTCCCTGTCTCTAGCAACCTTGGATGAAGCATAATTATTACCATCAGTCTGAATACCCAATAGGTATTTTCCAGGATTTTCCTCATCAATGATTGCCAAGTCAACCCTGAATCCCGCACAACCAATATGCTTATCCACCTGATAGCCATTATCAATTAGGAAATTATAGATGGAATCCTCAAATGGAGCTTCCTCATAATCATCTTCAGCTACAAACTGATTAAGCTGTAAATTTTCAGCATATTCCAAAAAGCTTTGTAGGGATTTTACACCAAATGGAGGGTTTGCAGTCAAATGAATATCATGAGCTCTGAAATTAGTAAATACCACACATTTTTCCCTTGCTCTTGTAATAAGTACATTTAAACGTCTTTCACCACCATCTTGATTTAAAGGACCAAAGTTCAAGGACATTTTTCCTTCTGTATCGAATCCATAACCTACACTGATTAGGATAACATCCCTTTCATCCCCCTGAATGGTTTCAAGGTTTTTAACGAAGAATCTTTCATCACGTTTATCTGAAAACAATGGTTCGAATTCAGGATGGTTCTTACGTTCAATTTCCAATTCCTCTAAAATTGCATTTTTCTGAGCAACAGAAAATGTGCCGACACCTAAACTCTTCTTATCACCATATTTTTCAAAATGTCTGAATATTTCCTTTACAACATCCTTAGCTTCCAATGGGTTTGCAGAACCTTCTCCCCTATGATATGCAGTGTTAGGATTATAATGGAATTTCAAACCTAATTCTGAATCATTATGGCTTGGTGAAGGATATACCAAGAGTTCATTGTCATAGAATTCCCTATTTGAAATATTGATTAAGGACTCATGACGACTTCTGTAGTGCCATTTCAACATTTTTACAGGGAATGATAACTTACATAAATGTAAAATACTTTCCATATCCAAAGCTGTAGCTACCTCTTCGCCACTTTCACTGTCTGTCATCTGGTCAAAGAAGCTTGTAGGAGGCAATTGTTGGGTATCACCCATTACAACAGCAGTTTTTCCTCTCATGAATGCACCTAATGCATCCTCCGGTTTTACCTGACTGGCCTCATCGAAGATAACCACATCAAACTGTAATTTAGGATTTGTAGGATCAAGATATTGTGCAATGGACAATGGACTCATCATGAAAACAGGTTTAATCTTTTTGATTGCTCCTCCTGCCTTTTCAAGTAAGGTTCTAACCGGCAAATGTCCGCTTTTTCTTGTAAATTCTCCTGCCAATACCTTAGCCTCTTCATCAGCTGCACCGCCGAAAATCTTAGGAATTTCACTGTTTAGCTTATTGAATATTCTTTTTCTGTTAAGGTTTATTATCTTTCTATCCAAATCCTTAAATTCCTCTATGCGGTTTTCATGCAATTCTCCAATGAAACCTGCCAATACAGGATTTTCATTAAATACAATATTTAAGAGACTGTCTGCGAAATTACCTAAAACCAAAGGTTTTACATCATCCTTTTTAATGTTTCTCTTTTCAACAGTCTTGATGAAAATGGAAGCATCAGTATCCAAGATTGACTTTTTGGTATTTGAATATTGTGACCATAAATGAAGGCTTGAAAGTTGTCCCTTCCAATTGTTCAATTGCAATTCCCATTTGTCAAAAGGAACATCCTCTGTTTCCCTTTTAAATATGATTTTACTTCTTGGGTTTAATTTGGATTCCAATTTCTTTAAGGTTTCATAGAATCGGTTACCCTTTTCAATATAATCATCTATGCCATCATCAATGCCCTGATGGAAAAGGTCATTTGTCAAAATCTTTACGGTGTTTTCATTGAAGGTTCCATTTGAAATGAGATAGGTAAATTTGCCCATCCAGTTTGCCAAAGCCTTTAATTCATTAATATTGGCATTCTCACTCCATAGTGCACCGAAATACCTTTCTGCAAGTGCCTCATTATCCTTGATTGCCTGTCTGACCTTTATTTGTTGGCGAACCTTTACTAAATCATTTATGACTTCCCTATCACTTGGAACATTTCCATCATATAATCTTTCAAGCTCATCCTTGTGGGAATTTCCGCCAAACAACTTGAATCTCTTATTCAAATCATTGTTTAGGTCATTTATTATTGTATCTAAATCTGCAATGAGCAAATAATCTGTAAATTTATTAAATAATCCGGAAGCATTTTGATAAGCAGACAATAACTGGATTAATTCTCCAGCTCTTTTAGGATTATTGAACCATTCCTTATTCAATAGAATTGAACTGTCCACCAAATTAGCGCTATCGCTAGTTAAGAGGCCTAAAGCAGTTATTGAATCTTCATATTCCTTTAAGGTATTTGGCACCTTTATGCCATAAAGATCATTTACAAGATCCATTTCATATCTGAAATCATTTAGGCTATCAAGACTGTCTCTAATTAACAACTCTATTTCCCTTAAGTCTCCTGGAAGCAAGCTTTTCGGATTGCAATAACTCCATGGATTGTTTTTGGAAATGGTTCCATAAAGTTCTGCCAAGTTTTCCAAAGACAATATAATATCATCCAAGTCCTTCATTGAAATCTCTTCAGGATGATTGAAGCGAACCAAAGGCAATATCTTATTGTTTCTCTTAAAATAATCCTCTGAAGACTCCTTCATACCATATAATTCAAATGGACTTAAATTGACTCTTGCTATAGCTTGATGAATAATCTCCGCATACTCATCCAATTGATTACGTAAATTCTCCAGTTTCCTTAAGGTCTGATCCAATTTCAAGTCTCTTGTAGCCCTGACATTGGTAGCCTTTTGAAGGTTTTTCAATAATTTCTTCCTTCTTGTCTTATGAGAATGCAATTCCAGAACAAATTTTCCAAGACCTACACTGTCCAATCTGCTTTTTACAACTTCAAGTGCAGCCATCTTTTCACTGACAAAAAGAACTGTCTTTCCTTCTGCAATAAGTTCAGCAATTAAATTTACAATGGTTTGACTCTTTCCAGTTCCAGGAGGACCTTCAACAACAAGGTTATGTCCTGCCTTAACGTTTTCAATTACAGCAATCTGGGATGAATCAGCATCCAAAACCTGATACATAGTCTTATAATGCAATTTCTCGTCTACATCATCCTCTTCAAATGTGTCTTCATAAACATTTTTGCTAGGATTGAATATTGCCTGAATCAATTCATTTTTGGTCAAATCAACATTTTCATTCCAGCTTTCAGGATTAAGGTCATTATACATTACAAATTTGGTGAATGAGAAGAAACCAAGTGCAACTCCATCCTTTACACTCCATTTGCCAAATGGCCTAATCGCTTTTCTAACCTCTTCCAAATACTGATTAACCCCTTCTATATATGAGCTTTGTTCAAATTTTGGAAGTTCAATTCCTACTTCACGAAGCTTGGCCTGAATGGAGATATTGTTTTGTATATCTTCACCTGTCCAGGAGAGAGAAAATGAATTTCCAACTTTCTTTCTTTCCATTGCAACAGGAATGAGAATTAAAGGAGCCAAATTCTTTTGCTTTGGTTTTCTGTTGTCAATCCATTCTATAAATCCAAGGGCAATATATAGAATATTGTAACCTTGCTCCTGGATCATGGTTTTAGCCTGTTGGTCTATGTAGAACAATCTTTTTTGAAGTTCACTCGGAGATAAATCAGCCTTTAAGGTCTTATCTCCTTCTGAGGATAAAAACTCCTTGGTTTGGTCAATGAAAGTGTGTGCTCTTGACTTTTTGCTTTCCTTCTTGTTAGGGGAAAAATACATCTTCTTATTTTCCAAGACCAAGGTTTTATATGCATTCATTGGTGTTTGATTAATAATATTGAGATTTCTGTTTCTAGCCTTAAAATTAAGAAGAGGATTTCTTAATGTTAAATCCAGGAGTTCCTTTCTTAAGTTTTTAAACTCCTTCTCAATATTTTTATTTGAATTATTTTTCTGTGGTGATCTGAATTGCATTATATCCCTTTACCAATATAATTTGACAATGTGAAAAATTAAAATAATTTATAATTATTAAGAATCTTGAATTATATTAAATTTTTAAAAAAAAAATCATATGAATTCATTTAAAATTATACAAAAACTTATAAAAAAATCATATAAATCAAATTAAAATATACAAAATCCTATAAAAAAATATATGAATTTTTTAATAATTATTGATACAATATTAAATATATTTTTAGTAATTTATAAAGTTTTGTAATACTAAAATTTTATATAAAAACTTATTTAAAATTGAATTAAAATATTATAGGATTTAAATAAATTTTATTAATTTTTAAGAAAAAATATTGAAAAAAAATCTGATTATAAAATAAATACCTTATTTTTAAAAAAATAAGCTTTAATTAGTCCATTATATTGAAAAATAATTTTTTATATTAAATTAAAAATTATATTTTTCTAAATCTTAATTAGCTTAAAAAGATTTATATATACAAATGATTAAAATTAAAAGTATATATACAAAAATAATGGGATATGGAAAATTCTTTTTTAAAAATTAAAATAGAATTTTAAAAAATTTAGTTGGGAGATTAAAAATGGATTATAAAAGTAAATTTGGATTTGGATGTATGAGACTGCCATTAAAAGATGAAAATGATCCGACATCCATAAATCAGGAATTGTTTAATGATATGGTAGATATCTATATGGAAAAGGGATTTAATTATTTTGACACATCTTATGCTTATCATAATGGAACTAGTGAAACAGCAATGAAAAAGGCTATTGTTGATAGATATCCTCGCGAATCCTTTAAAATATGTGACAAGATGCCTACATGGGCCTTAACAAGCAAGGAAGATAATGAAAAATTTGTAAAGACTATGCTTGAAAGATTGGGAATTGATTATTTTGATGTTTTCTTTATCCATAATATCAATGTACCATGGTTAAAACTAGCTGAAGAGAATAATTCATTTGATTATATACAAAAAATGAAAGAAGAGGGTATTGCAAAAAAGATTGGCTTCAGTTTTCATGATAATTCAACACTGCTTGAAGAATTCCTTGAAAAATATGGGGAAATATTTGACATTGCCCAATTGGAACTTAATTATTTGGATTGGGAAGATCCTGCAATTGAATCCCATAAATGTTATGAGCTATGTGTAAAACATGGGCTTGACGTTTATGTAATGGAACCCCTAAAAGGAGGAGTGATTGTAAACCAGCCAAAAGAGATTGAAGATAACTTTAAAGAATTCAATCCAGATAAATCCATTGCCAGTTATGCATTAAGATTCTGTGCATCCTTGGACAATGTTAAAATGGTTTTAAGCGGAATGAATAAGATGGATGATCTTTTGGAAAATATTGAAACCTTTGAAAATTTTACTCCATTAAGTCCTGAGGAAGAGGAATTCCTGCTGATTCAAGCGGATAAATTAAGGGAAAACTTGGCAGTTCCCTGTTCTGAATGCGGATATTGCCTTAAGGCTTGCCCATGCGATATTCCGATTCCAGAATACTTTAAATTGTATAATATGCATAAGGTTCAGGAACAGTCCAATATTTATAGGCTATACTTTGATAAGTTAGGGGAAGAAAAGGTCCCTGCAAGTGATTGCATTAAGTGTGAAGCCTGTATTGACTATTGTACTCAAAAAATAAACATTCCTGAGGAACTTGAAAATCTTTGCAACCATTTCCAAGAAGGTTTCAGTCCATATGGATGAGTAAAACTAAAAAAAGAAGTAAAAAAAGATATAAAGAGATAAAAAAAATTATAGTAAAACAAAAAAAGAACTTAAAAAATTAATGAGATATAAAAATTATAATAAAACTAAAAAAAGAAGTAAAAAAAGATACAATGAGATAAAAAAAAGAAGTAAAAAAAGATACAATGAGATAAAAAAAGAAGTAAAAAAGATATAAAGAGATAAAAAAAGAAAAAAAGAAAAAATAAGTAAAAAATCAAAATGATTATTTACTTTTAATTTATTTAACCGAAATGTTTGTGTGCATCTTTTCCTAAAGCGTCAGCAGCAAAGATTGCGTTTTTAACCATTTGAACATCGATTTCAAAAGGCATGTTAACAGCTGTATCAGTAGGAGCACATGCAACTTCAGCA
Organism: uncultured Methanobrevibacter sp.; assembly: GCF_937906425.1. Classification (GTDB taxonomy): domain Archaea; phylum Methanobacteriota; class Methanobacteria; order Methanobacteriales; family Methanobacteriaceae; genus Methanobrevibacter. Next base: position 10,622 of record NZ_CALCYR010000038.1, read on the forward strand.
ACTCGCAATATTTTTTCTTCAGTAGGGTTAGTAACTCCGATTTCTTCAAGTGTTACAGGTAATCCTACGGAAACACAGAAGTTTAATACTTCATCTAATTCTTCAACAGGTGAGTTTTCAAGTACTAATTGGGTAATTACACCAAAGGATACTTTTTCACCGTGTAACATTTTGTGACATTCTTCTAATTCACTGAAACCATTATGGACTGCGTGAGCAGCAGCTACTCCACCACTTTCAAATCCAATACCTGATAATAAGGTATTAGCTTCAATAACAGCTTCAACTGCTTCAGTTAATGCAGCATTTTCTAAAGCCAATTTAGCTTTGTAACCGTTTTCAATTAAGGTGTCATAACATAATTCTGCAATTGCCATAGCAGCTAAGGTAGGTTTACCATTTGCGAAGTTGTCTCCACCATGTTGGTTGGAAGCTCTTGCTTCGAAATAGGTTGCTAAAGCGTCACCCATACCGGAAATAGTCATTCTAACAGGAGATTTGGAAATAACTTCACTATCCATGATGACCATATCAGGGTTTTCTTTTAAGAATAAATAGGATTCTACAGCTCCATCTTCAGTATAAACAACTGATAATGCACTACATGGAGCATCAGTACCAGCAATTGTAGGACAAATAACTACAGGAAGATCTAAATAATATGCAGCAGCCTTTGCTGTATCGAAAATTTTTCCTCCACCTACTCCCACAATAGATTTAACATCATTTTCTTTAGCTACTTCAGATAATCTGTCAATTTCACCAGTAGTACATTCTCCATTAAATACATCAAAGACCAATTCAACATTCGCTTTTTTGAAACTTTCTTCTAAAATTGGCCCACTTCTCCTTAAACCACCATTACTGATGAGAACAAGAGCTTTATCCCCAAAAGTTGCAACATAGCTTCCTAAATTATTAAATTCTCCAGGTCCTTGAATATATTTACTTGGCGCAATAAATGTTTTTGTCATATTTTTTCCTCCATTTATATTTTTTATTTAAAAAAAAATAAAAATATAATCTTAAATAGATATTAAAATCTAAATAAATTGTGTCAAAACTAAATCCCTTAAACTTAAA
>NZ_CALCYR010000039.1 GCF_937906425.1 uncultured Methanobrevibacter sp.
AAAATTTTCAAATTTTTAAAAAAAAATATTATTAAAATAAATCAATTATTATTTTAGCTATCAATTGGATTTTATAATCTATATTAAATAAATTTGCAAATTTATTTTAAAATTTTATTTAATTAATTAAATAGGTGTAAATATGGCAAAGAAAAATATGTGGATAGCAATGATTTTATCAATCCTCGTAACAGGACTTGGTCTTGCATATGATGGAGAGGTAAAAAAATTCATTTATTATATTGTAATTCAAATAATCCTTGGAGGCCTTTTATACGCATTCTTCGGTTACCCTCCTGATTTTGAAGAAAATACAGCATACTGTATATACTTATTCAGTATTATTGTATGGGTATTTGGATTATACGACACTTTAAGAACTACTAGACAAATCAATATGGGTCAATAGTTCTATAAGTGAAGAAATGTTTTTTATAAACATTTCAATTATTTTTTTTTATCTCAATTTCTTTTTTTTAATTTTTAATTTTTTTTTGTTTTTTTCTTTTTTTTAGTGTTTTTATTATTTATTTTATTTTACTGCTTGTTTTATCTATTGATCATTTTTTTAAGAATTTTAGAAATTATTATTTTTTTTCAATTCAATCAATATTAAAGAATTTTACTGTTTTTTTAAATTTTAACAATGATTTTAAAATTTACTATTTTTTCAAAAAATTTCAATTTAAATCAATATTTCATTATTTTTACTAAATTTTAATAAAAGTGTATTATTGAATTTAAATTTAAGAAATTTTTATATACTTAAAAAACAAATAGAAAAATAATTAACTGTAATTTACTATTTAAATAAGTTTATATGAAAATAATTCTTAAAAAATAATCTTTAACAAATAAAATTATTAGATTTTTTATTTTATAAAATAAAATTCTTAAAAAATAATTTTTTACAAATAAAATTATTAAATTTTTTATTTTATAAAAAAATTCTAAAATTATATTTTTTTATTAATGTTAAAAAGTTTGATTTTTCTAACTATATTTTTAAAATAGTTTAATAAAAATAATGGTTAATTAAATTGCATCATTACTAAAACTTATTGAATATTATAAAAGATTCTATTAAAATAATAATGTTTTAATAAAATTAAGGTGAATTTATGTGTGGATTGATAGGTCTGGCAGGTAATTTTAATAAAGATTTATTATTTTCTATGATGAAATCAATTAAGCATAGGGGAGAAGACTCTTCAGGCTTTGGATTATTTAATGGAGATTCCCATTATATAGTTGATAATTTTGATTTTGAAAATAATGATTCAATTCCAGAAGATAATTTTAGCCTTGGATTAGGCCATAACCTTTTATCCATATTTAATTTGATCAATTCAGATGGAGAAATTTCAGATAATCTGAATGAAAATAAGCAACCAATCTATAAAGGAAACCTTGTGCTAATATTCAATGGAGAAATATACAATTTCAATAAGTTGGAACTCTTTTTAAAAGACAAACATGATGAATATATTAATAAAAAAGAGCCAGAATCCCATTATTTCTTTGAAAATATTTTTAAAGAGTCTAAAAGTGACAGCCAATTACTGCATAATCTCTTAAGCTATTATTATGGATTAACTAATGCAGATTTATTGGAAAGCGTTAAAAAAACAATAGCTAAACTGGATGGAGATTACTCCTTTGCTGTCTATGACACAAAAAAGAAGAATCTTGCAGTTTGCAGAGACTCAATAGGAGTTAAACCATTATATTATGGAAAAATCACTGATGAGGATAATAACTTAAAAAATAGTGTTAATGAAAAAAATACAAGTCTTAATGCATTTGCTTCAGAAAGAAAGGCTCTTTGGAAAATAGGCATAAAAAACAAAGACATTAAAGACTTAAAACCAGGTTCCATTCTTTATAATTGGGAAATTGTAGATCTTGAAGATGACTTAATAAACAATATCATAAGCACTGATTTTAATCAAATCAGAAATTCCTATTCCAACTACAATGAATATCTGTCTGCAAAGGATTCCTATGAGGTCTATAAGGAACTCTTGACTGATGACTTAAGATCTGCAGTTGAAAAACGTGTTGAAAATCTTGTGAATCTAGGACTTATCTTTTCAGCAGGAGTTGACAGTACCATTTTAGCTCTTTTGCTAAAGGAAATACAGCAAAAGCGAGCAAAACAGATTAAAAATGGAGAAAATATTAAGCCATTAAATATTAAATTGTATTCAGTTGGCGTTTCAAACTCACAAGACCTTAAATTTAGTCAAAAAATGGCTAATGAGCTTGGCCTTGAACTAAAAAGTGTCATAATCAATGAGGATATTGTAAATGATAATCTTAAGGATGTCCTGATTGCAATTGAAGACAATAACATTATGAAAATTGGGGTTGGAATGACTATCTTTTTAGCTTCAAAGGCAATAAAGGAAGATAATATAAATGTTGCAATATCAGGTCAGGGTGCTGATGAGTTGTTTGGCGGATACAATAGATATCTAAAGCATTTTGAAGAAAATTCATTATTTGATGCCTATTTCAATCTTGATGAGGAGATTTATCACGACATTGCAAATATGTATCATGTCAATCTTGAAAGGGATGATGCTGTAGCAATGGCCAATGGAGTTGAGCTAAGAGTCCCATTTTTGGATAAGGAAATAATCAATTTGGCATTGGACATACCTGGAAAGTTTAAAATTAGAAATAATGAGGACCTTTTAAGAAAGCATATCCTAAGGGATTTGGCCTTGGATATTGGTGTTCCTGAATATATTGCAAACAGGCCTAAAAAGGCAGCACAATATGGATCTGGAATAAATAAGATTTTAAAGAAAAAAGTTTTAAAATCAGTAGATTTAGATGAGTTGTTTTTATCAATTCAGAACTAATATATTTATTTAATTTTATTTCATTTTTCCAATTATTATGTTTATTTTCTCTTATTTAAATCAGAATTTAAAAAAATTATTCTTTTTACTCTTTTTACTTTAAGTTTATTTAAAAAAAATTATTCTTTTTACTCTTTTAATTTAAGTTTATTTAAAAAAATTATTCTTTTTACTCCTTTTACTTTAAGTTTATTATAAAAAAATTATCCTTTTTACTCTTTTTACTTTAAGTTTATTTAAAAAAATTATTCTTTTTACTCTTTTTTTAACCTAATTTATAAAAATGCTTATTTTAATTTTTAAAGTCATTTATAAAAGTATATTAATACAAATAGATAAATATTATAATAATATAAACTTTTGAATTATTTTAAAGTTTTATTCATTTAATTAAAAAATCATATTGAAATTTAAATACTTTAAGGAAATTTTTCAATTTAAAATAATTTATTTTAAAAAAAAAGATTAATTAAAATTCCTTAAATGAGTTTAAATAATAATTATTTTGGTGTAAATATGGCAATTGAAAAAGATGCAGAAAAAATATTGGAAGAATTTTCAAAAACTTTAGATCAAGTTCCAGAACTTGAAGGTACCTATTACATTACTGATAATTTAAATCTCAATCGTGAAGACGAATCAGAAGAAAAAGATTCTTCTAAAATTGTTAGAAATGCTAGAACCGACAAAGATGGAAATGTTATAGTAAAAAGAGCAGAATGGATTAATTAAT